>NZ_FUYT01000006.1:0-279901 GCF_900167995.1 Luteibacter sp. 22Crub2.1 | reverse complement strand
CATCCTTGATGACCTCATTTTCCAGAAGCTGCTCGGCCAGCAGCTTCTTCAGCCGGCCGTTCTCAGTCTCCAGGTCCTTCAGTCGCTTGGCCTCCGGCACGCTCATACCGCCGAACTTGCTTCGCCACAGGTAGTAGGAGGCTTCACTGAAGCCGTGCTTGCGACACAGGTCTTTGACCGCCATGCCGGCCTCGACCTCGCGTAGGAAGCCGATGATCTGTTCTTCGGAAAAGCGTTTCTTCACATCCAATCTCCTTCTCGTGGGGGATTGGACTCGAAACCGGGCCGCTACTCAAATCTGGGGGGACGTCGGGGGATTGGACTCGAAACCGGGCCGCTACTCAAATCTGGGGGGACGTCGGCTGCGCCGCGTCGTCACAAGACGTGGCGAACCGACCGCCTTGCCCGAACTGGCCCAACGCCACCGAATTGTCGTCGCCGGCAGCCTCATCGCGCTGACGGCCACCCCTTGCACTCCACGGAGGTGTTCATGGCAATAAATCGCACCCTTAACGTTGAGCCCTCCCGCGCCCCCATGCCGGTTGAGATATGCATCTGCCGCCGGCAGCGCATCGCCGTCACGCACACTCGCTGCCAGCATATTGCGGGCCTTGAAGTATTCCGTCACACAGCCCAGGGCCCGGAGTGCCTCGGCAATTGCATCCACCGTGCTCTCATCGAAGCAAAACACGCGAAATAAAGAGTTAGCCGACTCCACAAGCACCCGGTCGAATCATCGAACGCCATCTTGAAAAGGTGCACGAACGGTATCGCCGAGGCCGGCTTGGCGCACAGAATGGGATGTTATCGCTGATGCAGGCGTCAGGCGATCGCGCCGGTCTTGCTTTACGGACTTGCCGGAGGCATCTGACCAACTTCCGTCATCCAGGTCGATTGAGAAACGCTCGGTTTGCCTGTGACCCAGAACATCGGTGTTTCCATAGCCGGGCTGTGTGTCGACTGAAAGGACGTCTCGGGAGGGCCGCGCCACTACCTGCGAAGCGCGCGGAAAACCCTATGCCATGGAATTGACACTTGCAGCTCAGCCAAGCGGATCCCCCCGAGGTATCGCGGCTCGTGCGCGTGCTGACGCATTGGAAGACTTGCCCATGCACGTTCGCTATTGCCGCTCACTCGTGTTGGGAGGTGGCGATGTTTTGAGATCACTTCCCCCCGCACAATGTTCAGTTCACCAGTCGAGAAGCAACTGACGATGACTCCACAACAACGGAAACCCTGGTGACACTACTTGTGGAGTCCATCCAGACCGATACCATAACGCTTCCAGGTGATACTTCCTGATCAAGCACTCGATCGATTTCGGCAGTAGCTATCGCGACGATGCCATTGGGCACAAGCAACGAGTGACTGGCTACCAATTGGAGACCTTTGGCTGCCTTCACCTCTGACAAAGACACTTCAACATCACCATCCATGTAAGGCCTTACCGCAACCGAAATGCATGATTCTGTTGCCGAGATTATTTCGTCGTCTTCATATTTTTGGAACGATCGCACCTTTGTTCCTTGGGTCGACGATGAAAATGATGCCATGTTCCGCACTGATCACAACGCTCTTCATTCCTGATCCCTCAATTTCGGCTGTCTAGCTTCCGCACCCTGGCGGCAACAAGAAAACCTGGCCGATGCCCTCGGGCGGTCGCAGGGTCAAGCGAGTCAGGGGCGAGACCGATTGTAGTCGTTGGCGAAGCAGCCGAACTCGATGCCCTGACCTTCGGGACTTTCTGGCGTCAGGCATTCGTGTCAGATTGCTGCCGCATCAGGCGCGTCCGATCCAGGCTCAGGCCCCGGGTGCCAGCCCGAGCGCAAGGGCCATGCCCACAAAGGCTCCCACAGCGGCTAACAGCGCGCCGAGCGCATGGCGGCGGAGGAAAGGCTTGCGCATCGCCAAGAGTTGCGCCTTGGCCTGCCGAACGCCCTCGCCATCGTTAGGGCGGATAAAGCGCTGGGGTCGGAACACGAAATGAAATCGCAGCGTGGGCGTGGCGGCCAAGTCCAGCCACTCGCCGTGCGCCTGGGCGGTGCGTTGCGCCGCTTGAAAAGCTTGCTGCGCTCGCGCATGGCTCCACAGCGCATAGCCCACGCCAGGCGCGATGCCCAAGAAAAAACCCACTTCGCTGGCACTCACCATGAGGATTCCGGTTGGTTGGGCCTGGGATCATTCGGCCGGGGATTCGGTGGCAACGGCATGGCGCGGCTATCGCAGCGACAGGACTGATTTACGGTCTGACAACCGTGACTAGAAACGTAAGCGACTTTTCCATTGCAGGCCTAACGGGCTTAAATCCTTGGTGGTCAACGGGAGTGGTGAAGCGCTCGCGCAGTGAATCAACCGATGCTGCCTTGTAGGTGATCCAAAGTACGATCCCAAGGTCGAGTTGAAATGACTATCTTCCCTAGGTGAACGCTTGGTCAGTGTTTCGACAGCAAAAATTTAATGGGATGCCTGTCGCCCCCTGCAGCGGAAGAATTTTCCAAGAGTTAATTTCGGTAGCCAAGTCGGGATCGTGCCTCAATTCCTCGACAACCCATGCGATCTCTTTGCTCTTTCCTCGCCTCCTACGGAGAGGTTTGAGGAGCATCGCTCTGAACGGTAGGCTACGGTCGCGTATCAGATCGATGAGTTCAGGAATGCGGGCGGATGGACAGCTTGCCGCGACTGCCGCTGCGAGGCCCATGACGAAATTTCCCGGACCTGTCCTCACCCGATTCCGCTGATCACGGTATAGGCTCACCAAGTCATCCCAGTATTGCGCGGCCGCTGGGGTGGCGAGTGATCTGGCTAACGACTCAAGCGTTCCTCCGGAGTAGGCGCGATGAAGATGCCGAGCGAGAATGGGAAGTGCCTGAACATAGCTCTCCGTGGACATCATCGGAAGCCTGTTCACCATGTCCACGACCACTCCTACGTTTTCCAACTCTTGCAGCATTTTCGCGCTGTTCAGCCTTAAACGCGATCACCCGTTCTTTGAGTTCTGCCTCCTGCGCTTCCCGCTTCCTTTTTCCTTCCTCGGTCAACATCTTTTCACCTTAGCTCATCGGTAGCCGAACGTGATTGATATCGCCAGCATCAATCACCTCTTGAAGCGGCCTCGATAGTAAACGCCTGGCTCCAAGACAATACTTAGCCGTTTTTAACTATCCAGACGCGCCCGACCTCTATCGGAGGCGGATCGTCGGTTACCTGCCCGGATACGGGCCATGGTGAGTCAATGCGATTGCGGCTTTACTTGTGTGGGCAGCGTTTTCCATGAATTGATCTCGGTAGCAAGCGCCGGGTCATGTCGCAGCTCTTCAACAAGGAGGGCGATCTCAGCACTCTTGCCTCTTTTTCGGCGTATTGGACCCAGCAACAATGCGCGGTAGGGTAGTTGTTCATCGCGCAACAACGTGATCAAGTCCGACAGCCGGTTGGGCGGCCAGCTTCCCGCCACAGCGGCGGCTAGCGCCATCGACACACTTGCCCCCTGTTTCGACTGAGGGTGAGCCGCTCGCCGGTATAACAAGACCAGTTCGTCCCAATATTTTCGCGCCTCCTTAGTAGCCAGAGAGCGGGCGAGAGAGGCCAGGGTTCCGTCCGAATAGGGTAGATGGAGATGCTCGAAGAGGATTGGGAGAGCTTGTTCGTACTGCTCCGTCGACATGTTAGGTAGTTGATTCACGATATCGACATGCACGCCAACGTTCGCTAATTCGCGAAGAAGGGCAGCCTGCTCGACTTTGAAAGCCGCAATGCGAGCTTCTATCTCGGCATCTTGCTTGGCTCTTTTTTTTCGACCGTCTTCTGTGAGCATGCTTACAAATTCAATTCATGGGTAAACGGACATGGTTGATGTCGCCTGCGTCAATAATCGCTTGCAAGGGCCCCGAAATTTTTGTGTCGTCATTTGTGTATAAGTCAAATCGAAGGTTATTGTCGCGGGAGAACTGCAAATAGTCACGGATCTGAGAGGTAAGGCCCTGCCGGGATACATTCTTGACCTCACTGAGGGAGATGCTTTCGATGATCCCGTCTGGGAATCGCGTTTTCCCGCTTCCCATCTGTACCGCAACCTTGTCTCCGATGTTCGCGACCTTTCGCACCGCTTCCTCACCTCGCCGTCCTTTCGCGGCGATCTGTGCGTAGAACCGCCGCTAGCGACGCTACAGCGCCAACCTTGTCGCAAATACTGACGTTGGACCATCCTTTGTCGCAGACCTGGCTGAGCGACTCTGGTCCCATCATCGTCCATGCAGCACCGAGCGCTGTCTACCCGCCACATGTGGCCGTCGTTCAACCTACAGCCGGGCCTGGGACGTCGCCTGCACGACAGATGTTCAGCCGCCGCCCGCTATCGCCACCCTACACTGCTTGAAAAACGCGTATCGCTTCGAAGTCGTCGGAAGAGATTACGGGCGTCGCTACAGCACGCTTGCGCAGGCGGTTAACCAAGTCGGTTATCGGACTGATGGCGACTGCGTCCTGAACATCGAGCGATTGACTTTCCAATTCGCGTGACACCCAAGCGTGGAACATGACGCGTTGCTCCCGCTCTAGAGTCATGCGGCCGTCATAATCAGGCGCGTTGTAATGAAGGGTTGCATCGCCTGCGGCGTCGAACGCCATGTTATAGGCAGCCTGTCGGATCTCAACGAGGCGTTTATCATCATCGCTGCTCGCGAAGTCTGTGAACAACTGCAGTGCTTCTATGAACGATTCGGCGTAGGGGGACTCCAAAGTCACAGCGTCAATCGGCGAGGGGTATAGCCGCTCTGTCACGTCCATGGGCGGAAGTGGATGAGCATCGAGGACGAATTTCCACACGCCAGACAGAACGTCTTCGATGGGCGGGCGGCCGCCCGCCTGAGGTGCCCAAATGGAATAGCCGACACGCATCCGATCTAAAGCGGCCGCTGCGACAGCAATGCGCTTTTTCCGTGCAAGTCGCGCAAGGGTCGTGCTGTCGTGTTCTTTGTCGTATCGCATGCTCATGAGTTTTCACCAAGTGGCATTTCACTCAGCTCGGCGGATCAACTCAATCTGCCGGTAATTCAGCTCAAGGACGCGCCGCCGAAGCTGAGAGGCAAGAGGCTCCGACTGCGCGCTCGACGCTGCAAGGAAGAAAAGATCGTCTTGCATGCGATTCAACTCGAGCGATAGCAGCGAGGTGGTCCCCTGAATTAAACGATGATCTTCACCCACGCCATCCTCATCCAACAACCTCTGGGTTGCCAAGTTGATTGTATCAAGCTGGACCTGCGTCGCCGCTACGATCGACGTAATGTCTTTCGCGTGAATGAAGTCGAGCAAGCTACAGCAAATGTCCACAGCATCAAGTGCCGCCGAGGTATAGAACGAATCATAATCCTCCGAATCCGGCATGACCTTCTCACACTCATTACTGGTCAGGAAGGCCGGCTCACCCCACCGGCCCTCCTCCATGGTCTTCCAGCATGCCGCCAATGAAGCCATCACTTCGCCCATGCCAGCATGATTCGTCTCCGCCTGGAACGCGTAGAACATGGGTAACGCGCGCTCCAGCAAACAGATCCCGAAGCCAAGTCGCTCCAGATCGCTAAGCTCGATCAATTTCTCTTCAAACTGCGCAATATCGTAGTCCATCAGACTTCCAAGGCGGGTTTCGTTATTTAAGGGGTGACAGCGTATCGATTCCCTCACGATCTAGAGTTTGCACGCATGATGGGCAAATAGGGCGGCTGGCAGCGGTACCCGTTGGAGTCAGTCCCATCTCCCTCGCCGCGTTCATGCCATTGACTTCAGCATGCATCCTCGGAACGCTTTTTCCGTAAACCTGCCCCTGTCGACCCACCGTAAACTTACGCCAGACATAAACCGAGGTCTCCGGGCGAAATATCCCCAAGGAGACCTACGATGCGCAAGAGCAAATTCAGCGAGAGCCAGATCGTTGCAGCGCTGAAGCAGGTCGAAGGCGGCGGGCAGGTCAAGGACACCTGCCGGGAGCTGGGCATTTCCGAGGCGACCTATTAGACCTGGAAATCGAAGTACGGCGGCATGGAAGCGTCGGACGTTCATCGCCTGCGCGACTTGGAAGCAGAGCATAACAAGCTCAAACGCATGTACGCAGATTTGGCGATAGAGAACCACGGGCTTAAGGATCTCATTGCAAAAAAGCTGTAGACCCGGCGCATAAGCGCCCGCTCATCTCCTGGTCTGTCGAACACCATGGATGGAGCGAGCGCCGGGCATGTGAGGCACTGGGCTTCTCGCGACCCACGCTGCGCTACAAGGCTCGCCCTGATCGGTATGAGCCCGTCATCGCTCTCTTGGCTGAGCTGACTGAGCGATTCCCCGAGCGCGGCTTCGACACACCTTTCCAGATCATCCGTCGCCGTGGCCTGCCGTGGAACCACAAGAGGGTTTGGCGCGTGTATTGCCAGATGCAGTTGAATCGCCGCCGACGCGGCAAGAGGCGTGTTCCGACGCGCCACCCGCTACCGTTGGTCGCTGGCGAAGCGATCAATGGCAGCTGGTCGGTCGACTTCATGTCTGACGCGCTCTGGGACGGTCGCCGGTTCCGCACCTTCAACGTCATTGATGACTTCAACCGCGAAGCACTCGCCGTGGAAATCGATCTCAATTTGCCTGCATCGCGCGTCGTTAGCACGCTCGAGCGCGTGGCTGCATGGCGCGGCTGCCCATCAAAGCTTCGTCTGGACAATGGCCCGGAATTCGTCGCCCTGGCGCTCGCAGAGTGGGCGGAACGCAAAGGCATCAAGCTCGACTTCATCGAGCCCGGAAGGCCCATGCAGAACGGCTTCATCGAGCGCTTCAACGGAAGCTTTCGGCGTGGTGTTCTCGACATTCATGTCTTCCGGAACCTGACCGAAGTGCGCGAGCAAGCGGAGCTTTGGCTGGCCGACTACAACCGCGAGATACCGCATGACAATCTTGGCGGCCTGACGCCCGCCGCCTATGCAAAACAGTTACAGTAATTCTGGACTCAAGATCGGACCGCTACTGAAGCCGGGGGGGGCGTCGACCCACCTACTTCAGTGGGTGGGCCAGGATCCGGTTGCAATAAACGATCCCACAATCCCGCCCACGAGCGTTAGAAACGCCCCGACTTCATTCATCGCAGCATCACGCCTAGGTCTGCCCGGTTTCGTAGCTCAGCATGCCTTCATCCTCCAGCTGCTGTAGCGCATTCGCCACGGATTGTGCTTCATCTGCCCTGACGCTGATGGCGAGAAGATGCTCCGACGACCGTTCCATCAGCACGTTGGACTCGGCGATCGCGTGAAGTGCCTTATCCTGACTGCCTATGGATCGATCGCCGAACCAAAGACGGAAAGTCAGGTGACCCGAGGGGTGGACTTTCAAGATTTTGCGTTGGCCGTCCACCTCTACCTCGTCTCCCAGCGCGAGGTCATAAACGAAGAACGGGATGCAGCACAGGGAGAATCGGGTCTCCGTGATTTTCTTCCCCCAGAGCTGCTCCCAACGCTGCCGCCCATCTTGGCTTTCCAGAGGTACGCGAAATACGAAGTTGGATTGATCGCGCCAGATGGGATCAGCGTGGATCGCAACATAGTCACCGTCTCGGTATTTCATGAATTCACTCTGTCCAATGCGGACGGGCCAATCGCCCTCATATCCAGGGGGCGGGTTCTTTGGATACTCTCCCGCTCCAGACTCCGCGCGCGTCAAAGGCAAGCGGGCGGCTGTGCATCAGCAGATTGCACAGGCAGTAAACTTATGGAGCAAGCTCGACCGTCAGAGAGAGACCATGCGCTTACCGATCGCTATCGCATTCATTGGGCACCGGTCTAAGCCGCCGGCCACCAGCGATCGATGAGCCTCAACTAACGCGCAGAATCGTCTCGTTGGTAAACCATCCTCTGCACTGCATTCGACATGTCCCCTAGAGATACGCCCGCCTGCTCGGCCACGCCAAGCGTAAAGTCCAACGCATAGCCAGACAGATTTGTCGCCCGATTTAGCGCGATCCATAATAGCCGCTCGATCGCGACCTCTTTCTGGATCACGTGCGGCGGATACGGCCGCCCCACACGCTGAGCAAGGCAACTAATCCAACGGTCTGCCTCTACCGTCTCGCCCACACTTAGATATTGAAGTGCGGCTGTCAGTGCAAGTCGCTGATCGTCGGTCAGGAAATCGTTGATCGTGCGACATAGATGGCAAGCGATCAACGGAAGCGAACGCATATCGGTTGGCGATTCAACACCACACGGTCTGCTCTCGGCCCACCGCACGATTGACGCCACGCTTTCGTCAGGAATGATGCTCATCACAGTCTCAAGGTGACCCTGTCACTACGCGAAGATAATCCGACGCTATCGTACAACTCGCGCATGCCTTCGACGTCAACGACGGCTGCTTGCTCATCGCCTTACCCACGGACTGTGTTCTGGAGACCAGACCTGTGCGTTAGAAGCATTCATTTAAGTGCTCCAAAGGGTGATATCGGTGCACTTTTGCTCGCTGAGACCGTGGGATCGTTGGGAGTCTCGCCGTATCGCGCCTCCAACAGTGCTCGTTGGAGCGCGATCAGTTCTTTAGTATCCGAAACCTTGAGAGACTCAGTGGTCATCTGAATTCGCCCGTGGATTCTCGTGGGGCCTCCTCCTCCCACCCTAGAAGCCCTATGCGCACTGGAGAGCACCAGTTTTTATCGCGAGGCTGTCGCATGCCGCTTCGCTTACGCCACTCGCGGTGTTGATGCTCGCGGCACACTGGAGGACGCAAATCCGTAGGGCCTATCCAGCTTGAAACGCCCGTATCTTGTCAAAGTCGCTCATGGAGACCACGGGATGAGCCCGGGCTCGCGCACGGAGCTGATCTACCAATCGATCAAAATCGGGCGTCCGCTTTGCCGCGAGTACATCCGCGTCCTGCGCCTCCAACTCACGGTCCACCCAAGGATGATTAGACATCAATTGTTCGGTCTCTGACGTGAGCCGGTAGTTGAACTGCGGATCGTTGTACCGCACAAGCACATCGCCGGCGGCATTGTCCGCCATGTTGTATGCTGCCTGACGAACCTCAACCAGCCGCATGACATCTTGGGTGGACGCGAAGAGCGCCAAAAGCTGAAGCGCTTCTATGAAGGATTCTGCATAAGGCGATTCCAATGTCACAGCCGCTTCCTGGGAGGGATAAAAGCCTTCCATTGTGGCTGCATCGGGAAGATCTTTTCCCGCTGCCACGTAGGCCCAAACATCGTCCAGGATCCGCCCAACGGGCGTATGCTCCACCTCGGGTGACCAAATGGCGTAGCCCGTACTCATTCGCTCTAGCGCTGCCGCAGCCACCGCAACCCGACTGCAGAGAGGAAGGTCCTCAAGCAAGCGCAGATCGTTCAGCTTGTCAAAGCGATTAGGCATAAGGGATCACCATGAAGCATTGTGGCTGTCGACGAGGGTGCCTGACCGTTGCGTGATTTCACTCTGGCACATCGAACAAATGGCTCGATTACCTTCTGTCGAAATAGATCTTACGTCAACGCCCGCAGCCTCAGCATATTGCAATATTTTCTGTTCAGCATGCAGACCTCCTGAACTTTGAGCAATATCACCCCCAAGGCTCTCTACCACACTTCGCTGGGCTGGTCCCAAATCACGAGTACCTCCCGCAAAAACCATGCGCCCGTCACTCAGGAGCGCACCTGCCGTTGCTCGACGTGTCTGTGCGACCGGGTCCAAGGCGCCGTGCACCTCCTTAACTGCAGCCTGGAGACGCTGAACCTGTGATGCGGCCTGTGCGACCCGCGCCATCGATCCGATCTTTCCCACAGCGCCAACTGCGGAGACCCCAGTCGAAGCCACTGCTACGATCCAGCCACCGCTGGAGCATCCTGACGATATGCATGAGTAAAGCCCGTAGCCGGGTACCATGTTGAGAGCATATTGCGCCGCTGCTTCGCGCGTCTGTGGGTTCTGCCAGTCAACCTGATAGACGGAAGCGGGCAAGGTCTGTCGTCCGTCTGGATCGATGTTGGTAGCCGGATTTAGTCCGCCATAGCTAAACCGAGCAAACGAGACGATATCCCCAGCTTCGATGTCTTTGGGATCTACAGATAGAAATCGCCCGGTTTCCGGATCGTAGTATCGGGCCTGCATATACACCAAGCCAGTATCGACATCGTTCACGTGGCCGCTGTAGCCAGGCCCCTTCTCGGGTGTGCCTAATGCTTGCGTGCCGTAAGGCCGATAGTCCGCGGTGCTGAGAACATTTCCCGCACTGTCGGCCGTGGCCAGCACCGTGCCCTGCGGGCTGGTGTAGTAGTAGGTCACGGTCTCGGCAGCGCGCGCCGATCCCGAGGCGGCGAACAGAAGTGCCAGGAGCAGCATCGCCGCTGTGATCCAGTTCGGACCTCGCCGGCGTGATGAACGGACAGTGGTCAGAGAGACGGTTTCCATGGAGGCACTCCTGATCGTCATGGCGTCACACTCCGCGCGGGGCTGTAAGCCGAGCAGCCCACGGCGTTGCAGGCCCGGACCATGTAGGTGATGCTGACGGTCTTGTCGTGCAGCGAGCTGAACGACAGGTCGGGTCCGTTGTAGACCAGTTGATTGTTCTCGAGCAGCTCGTAGCGTGTGGCATAGGGTTGGGCGACCCACTTGACCAGCACCGTCACCTTGGTGCCATGGTAGGTGTTCGTGAACGTGGGCCCGGGAGGAGCCGGCGGGATATTGGAGACGGTGACGACGGCCTGCCCGCTATAGGGGCCGCATCCGCCGCCGTTGCACGCCTGCACCTGGTAGACATAGGTGCCATCCCCCCGGCCGCTGGTGGACCAGCTGGTGGCGCCATTGTTCTGCACGCCGGTCCAGCCGCCTCCGTTCACGGACTCGATCAGGTTGTAGGACGTCGCTCCACCCACGCCAGTCCACGAGATGGTGTAGGCACCGCTATTGGTGGTACCACCGCCCGCGATCGAAGGGGCCGATGAGGGTGGTACGGTCACGACAACCACGCCGCTCTCGGCATAACCGCTGCATCCGTTACCGTTGCATGCGCGGACCCGGTAATACCAGTTACCCGACGCCCCCTCCGTGATCGTCGCTGACGTGGCAGGTCCTTCGTAAGCCAACACCAGATTACCGTCTTGAGTATGGTAGAGCTGATACGAGGTGGCATAGCTGGAGGCGGCCCAGCTCAGCGCCACGGCGCCTGTCGAACTGCCCGGTGCCGTGATGCTCGCTGGCGTTGGCGGCACATGCGCGACCGTCGCCGTCGAGGAAACGGTGGGCGTGCTGCAACCGTTCGCATTACACGCTGCCACACGGAATTGATAACTGCCGTCCGCCGGGCCGCTGACGGTCGTGCTGGTGGACGCGCCGGTGTAAAGCGTGGCCCAGGCGCCACCGTTGACCGACTGCTCGACCGTGTAGCTGGTCGCATGGCTCGCGGCCGACCAGCTCACGGCGATACTCGACAGGTCCTGAGCCGCGGCCGCCGTGACGGTAGCGGGCGCGCCGGGGGCCAGCGTCGACGGCGGCACCACGAAGGAACCCGACCCTGAGAGCAGCGTGTTCTCACCGCCGACGGGCGAGATGCCGTGGACGTAGATGGCCTCGCCCGCGTACTCGCCGCGCTGCTCTTCTGTGAGCGGGATGCTGAAGCGATGCTTGGTGCCGGTCGAGTGGCAATCGGCCTGGATCGTCTCCTCACTATCCAGGTTGGCGGTGAACGCACCGATACCCGTGCCGGAACCGGCCGGACCGCCGACGTAAAGGTGCACATCCACCGACGCGGCCAGTCCGCTGGCGCATGCCCATCCCGTGATGACTGCGTCGGTGCCGGTGCTTACGCCTTCGATGGTCCCGAGGATGACCGAGGTGGCAGCTTTGCGGCTGGCCACCAGCTTCTTGCCCAGATAGACAAAACTGGTGCCCGCCGTGGTCGCGTTGTCGTATTGCCACATCAGCTGCCCTGCGCTGTTGTAGGCGTAGTAGGTCGTGCCTTGAGGCGTTACCGCCTTCACCCGGTGGCCCGACGCGTCGTAGAGATAGTCGCCCTTTCCGTCGACGGACAGCAGTCGATTGGCCAGGTCGAAGGTCATCGCCTGCGTGTCTTTCTTGGTCGTATTGCCCTGGGCGTCGTAGGTGAAACTGTGCACCGTCGCCCCATTGTTGCTGATCGAGGCCAGGCGATTGTTCGCGTCGTAGGTGTAGGTGTTCGTCCCGTTGCTGTCGGTCAGGCTGCGGATGTTGTTGAGGGTATCGTAGGTGTAGCTTTCCGTACCCCAAAGATTGTGGGCGGTGACCGACATCAAGCGACTCAGACCATCGTAGGTCATGGTGCGCGTGCGTTGATCCGACCCCGACTGGTCGGTGATGCCGACGATGTTCCCCACGGCGTCGTACGTCATGTCTTCGCTCACCGCCGGCTGAGCGGCAGAGCCAAAACTGAAATTCAGCAGGAGCTTGCGATCGTTTTGTTCGGCGGAATAGACCGCGCCGTTGCCCAGCGTCGCCGCTTGCAGCTCTCCGTTGGCAAAATAGGTCGCGCCCGTCGCATACGCACCTGCCGTCGTCGGCTGACCCAGTGCGTTCGGCGTGGCCGCAACGGTGGTGCCATCGGGATATTGCGTGCTCGCCAGGCTTCCGTTGCCGTCGTAGCCATAGCCCAGGGTCCACGACCAACCGTCCACCGAGAGCACCTCGGCTGTCAGTAGCCCAAGCTTGTTGCGACCGTATGCCCACGATGCCGAACCGGTGGCATTGGCGTTGCTTCCGGCGCTGGCCGAGACCGCCGATGCAAGCTTACCGAGCGCGTCGTAGGTGAAGGTGGTCGCCAGCGCGCCATTCGGATAGGTGACCGAGGTGACGCGATTCATCGCGTCGTAGGCACTGACCGTCTTTGCCGAGTCCGCGACCTGATCGTAGCCACAACCGTCCCCGTTGAAGGGCTGACCCGCCGCGGTCCACACCACGTTATCCGCCGCATCGTAGGCGGTCATCGTGCTCCCGGTCTCCGGCTCCCAAGAGCGGCACACCCGATGCTGTCCGTCGTAGGCCATGGTCCGGGTGAGATCGCCTTGCACGACTGCCAGCACGTTGCCGTAGATATCGCGAGTGATCGTTTGGGTGACGCTTTCCGGCGCTTCCACCTTCACCACGTTGTCGAAGCCCGGTTGGTCAAACACCTGGAAGTGACTGGTCGTCACATTGCCCTTCGGGTCGGTTACGGTGCGCGCCCCACCGGCCGGGTAGGCCGTCGTAGACACCAGATTGTTCAGTTCGGAAAACTGAGTGGTGGTCACCGGACGCCCCAACACGTCGTAGGCGGTTCGGGTGCCCTGTACCAGCGCACCAAGGTCGAGCGTGCCCGACTGGGGATATGACTCGAACGTCTTGCGTCCAGCCCAGTCGTATTCGGTGCTCGACGAGACCGCCAGGGCACCGGTGGTGGCATCGGACCTTGTCGCCAGGACGGGACGCAGGAGAACGTCGAAGTCGGTCCGCTGACTCAGGCTACCCTGCGTAATCGTGCGAACCCAATGGCTGCCGCCCAGCCCGCGCGCATCGGCGGAAAACACATACGCGTAGGTCTTAGGCGCCCATGCGGTGCTGTCGCCCGCCGGGTAATCCACACGTGCAATGCGCCCGATGGCGTCGTAGCCATAACTTGTCGTGGAACCGGCCTGATCGGTGATTGCGGCGATCTGCCCCAATCCATCGACGGCCACCGTCTGGCTGGTGCTGTCGGGGTAGCCAATGGTGGTGGGAATGCCGCGGACGTAGCCGCCCAACGTGGTGGTCTTTCCATTGCCATCGGTGAAGCTGGCGAGCTGGCCTTGCGCGTCGAACGTGTAGTCCATGACCTTCACGCCAAAGCTGTCGCGTTCGACCGGTGTCGCGGTGCCTGGGTCATAGACAATCTTGCTGACTGTCTCGCCGCTCGTCAGGTTGTCTGTCTGCGAGGGAAGCCCGAGCACCCACAAGGCGGTGTTATCCGTGGCGGTCGACCGCTCACTGACGCTGTAGCCGAAGTTGTTGGATCGGGTCACATCCTGCGGTCGCGCAAAGGCATCAAAAGCGGTGACATTCCAGAGGTAAATGTCGGGCGTCGCGTTGGCTGCGGGGTCGACCGTGGTCTGTCGCGTCGTCATCGGCAGTTGCTCTTGCAACTGAGCCGTGTTGATGCGCTGCTGGGGCGCATAACCCCAGGGGTGAACGTAGGCGGCTGCCCGCGCGTCCTGTGTCGCATCGGGGTTCACATAGCTGTACGCGGTCGTGCGACGCAAAGCGGTGGTCGTGTCGCCGTCGAAGACCTCTTCCTTGCGCAGCTGGCTCTCCGTCCAGTCGTACCGGTTGGAGAAGGTGCTGCGCTCCACATGACCATCGGGATACGCCACATCGGTAGACACGGTCGTGGCGCAGGCCACCGTCGTGCAGTCTTGTGCCCAACTCTCGTTGGCCGCCGAGTAGCTGTAGCTCCACCCCAACCCATTCGGCGGCAGGCCCGTGCCGGTCAGCACCCGCTGCGTGATGGCCATGCTGTAGGACGCGTTGGGGATGGCGGCCCAGGTGCCCGGATAATTGGGCGTGGCAGGCACGTTGGGCCCGGACATGCACTCTTGCGGCACATACGAGCGCCCTCGTTTGAGCGGCGCGACGGTGTAGCTCGCTGCCAGGCCCGAGGGGTGCGTCACCGTGGCGGTGATCGGCGGGCTGTCCATGTTGCCCGGCACGCCAATCGCGCCGCAGGTACCTCCGGACGTACGAGAATCGATCCATGCGCCATTGAGCGGGTCGAGGTTATACCCCCAGCTACTCCCGTCCGGTTGCTGCACCGAGGTCAGCGTGTAGACCAGATTCGCGGTCGACTTCACATAACTGTAGGTCCACGTCCGCGTGCCCGCATCGCCGCCCTGAACGGTGATCGTGCTGACACGATGGCTGCTGGCCCCGGTGTCCGGATCGGTCTCGTACGTGAGGGTGACATGGCGACCGTCCGACGCGGCGATGTCGGTGACATCATCCCCGCTGTAGGTGTAAGAAACCGAATTACCGAAGCGGTCTTCGATGCGGGTCACAAGCATCCGGCCTTCGCGGCGGGTGATAAAGTCCTCGGCGGACGCGAAGATGTGGATCCCGGCAAACGTCTCCGGGCCGGAACCGAGCGGACGCGTCAACGACGGCATGTATCGATAGGCGATGTGGTCCAGCCAATACTTGGTGCCATCCGGTGACACGGCCAGGAAGCCTTCGATGGACGCATCGTTAGCCGCCTGCGGCAAACAGCCCACCGCCCAGTTGGCGCGCGTCACGATGGGGTAAGCGAGCCCCGCCACGCCAGGCGTGGCCGTGTTCGCCGCAGACCGCGTCAGCAGATCCTGGTTGCCCTGACCCGGGATGCGCAGTTGGTAGCCCTGCCACCAGGTCTTGGGCTCCCAGTCGGCACGCTCCGAATCGCCCGTGGGGGCGGCAACGCTGGGCGGTGGCCCGAAGCTCGAGCAGATCGCGTTGGGATTGCTCGCCGCGACCTGCCATCCGGTGACGTTGTTCTGGTCCGCCGTGACCGTGAAGATCTGGGGTAGTTCGATATCCCAGTCGCCGAAAGCGCGCGCCTGGAGATCGGGGCGATCTTCCACGCCGTGAAGCGCGAACGTGCGACCGATGGTCAAGGCAGGTCCGGTGCCTGACAGGGAGACGTCGGTCTGGCTGAAGCTCAGCGAGCCATCTTGCAACCCGATGCGTTCGCCGAACGGCGTGTCACCCAGCGGCTGGATGTCTTCGTTGACCTTGATGAGCTTTTTGTACTCATCCTCAGGCTTGGCGGTGGTCTGGCCGAGCGCAACGGCGGGCACGCCCGCCACGCACAACAGCATGACTAACCACAGCCCGCGCATCATCGGACGCGCATGGCGCGTCCACCCCTGATTCGTCCCTTGCATCGCTTTCCCCAGCCAGTGGCCCCCTATCGAGCGTCCGACTGTAGAAATCAATTCGGGACGAGTACAAGCGTGTTCGTCTATGTCAAGAGCGAGTGAAAGCCATCAGCGTCGGTGCAAAGCGTTTGCACTACAGTGGGCTGCTTCGTACTTTCCTAGTGGCTGTAGGGTTTCGCCTACACAACGTGGTGGAGAGCACCTACAAGTCGCGACTCTTCTGCTGAGTACGGCACCGGGGGCAGGCGGGAATGCGAACGAAAGGGTTGCTTGTAGATCGTCAGTCGCAAACGCGGCGACCAGCGCGCTGCGATCTGGTCGCCTCGGGATGCAATTAAGATCACAGCGCAACCGGTTCAACGCGTCAATACTTGCCTGAGCCACCCTGACAGAGCACCGCAGCTTTTAAAGGAACCAAAAGCTCGCCTGGTTCGTCCTGAAAGCGTCGGTCTATTCACCGCGTTCAAGTTTTGCTGGTCGCAGAAGGCAATCGAAACGCCTCGACAAGGGCGATAGCACTTGATGTAACTCTGAATATCGCCGCAAGCTCCTTGCAGGGAGCGTTTAACGTACGCTTCCGCAATCTCACCTGCCATCGGCTCTGAGCGCCAGCTGGCATAGGCACGTTCGAGTCCCATCTCCGGTTTGTACATCGGCAGCCCAGAATGCCTCCATCGAGGGCGTGCCACGTTAAGTAAGCATCCCAGACATGCCCCGCTTGCCGACAGCCCCGGCCTGCTGCATATTTCGCCCTCTTCCCGACCGAGGCACGCGCATGGAATGGAGCGACGTCCGCATATTCCTCGCCGTGCTCAGAAGCGGCTCCTACGGTGAGGCGGCACGTCGTCTCGGGGTAAGTCACCCTACGATCGGGCGGCGGATCAAGGTGCTTGAAGACGAGGCGGGGCAAGCCTTGTTCCGGCGGACCTCCGACGGACTTGTCCTGACCGATGCCGGCGATGGCATCGTAAGTGCCGCCGAGGCGATGGAGCAGTCCGCGCTGTCCATGGAGCGCCGTCTCCTGGGAAACCACGAACGATTGGAGGGCATTCTGCGCATTGGATGTGCCGACTGGTTCGCGGCTCACGTGCTCGCGCCGGTGTTCATGGCACTGATCGGCCAGCATCCCGCCGTGGTTCCGGAGGTCATCGCGGGATACCGTTTGTCGGATCTCGCTCGTCGCGATGTGGACATCGCTTTTCGCATCGTGCCGTTTACCGAACCGGACGTGGTTCAGCGTCGCCTGATGAGCATGCCCTACGGACTTTACGGATCGCCCGCGACGTTGAAGCAAATGGCCGACGATCCTGCATCCGTCGGCCTGATCGTCATGAATGAAGCACAGTCGCACTTTCCTGATGTTGCATGGATGCGCGACCGATTTCCCGGCGCTCGCCTCGCATTCGGCAGCACCAGTCGGTCGGTGCAGGCGCAGATGTGCCTCCGGGGCGCGGGTCTGGCGGTCCTCCCACGCCCGCTGGGCGACGCGACGGCGGGTTTGCTGCGCGTCGATGCCGGTGAGGCGCCGCCCAGCCGGGACGTGTGGGTGGGATACCACCAGGATCTCAAGCGGATGGACAGGCTTCGCGCGTTGATCGAGATCGCGGACGCCATGCTCTCGACCCCCGATCAGGCCTCATGACGCACCCCGGTTGACCTGTCTTACGCTTCGCGTTCAGAACTCCCTGAAGAGACTACGGAGCACCACGGTCGAATCGGTGAAGTTCTTCACGTCCTCCATCACTTGCCGGGTTTTCGGGCTTGCCAGGGCGTCGTGTACACCCTGCTCCGACGAAAAGGTGTAGACGCCGATCGAGATCCAGTTTCCGCCCTCGGCGTACGGGAAAAATGCTTCCGCCGATTCAAGTCCATGCTCACCCCAGCACGCCCTGGCCAACGGGAGGTGCTCGTTGGCGTAGTAGTCCCGGTCGAAGCGCGTCCCGGCATCACCCGTGCAGATCACCATCATCTTCGTCATCGTCTTTCACCTGTGTTTTTGTCGCCCTCGAAAAGGGGCGAGAGCTCATGCGGCGATGCCGCCGTCGACGAGAATGCCCGAGCCTGTGACGTAGGCAGCCCCAGGACCCGCGAGGAAGGCAACGGCTTCGGCGACCTCCTGGGTCTTCCCGTAACGGGGAATGGAAAGGCTCGGGAGAATGGACGCGGCCAGAGAGCCATCGGCAGGGTTCATATCGGTGTCGATGGGACCCGGACGAACCAGATTGACGGTGATGGCACGAGAGCCGAACTCGCGGGCGAGACCGCGGGTAAAGCTTTCCATCGCGGACTTGGTTGCCGCGTAGACCGCGATGCCCGCGAACGGGACGGTCAAGCCCGCGTTGCTTCCGATCGTGATGATACGCCCGCCGTCCGGGATGTGTTTTAGCGCCGCCTGGGTGGTTACGAAAACGCCGCGCACATTGACGTTGAGCAGCAGGTCCATGTCCTCGAGGGACTGGTCAGTAAAAGGGCCCGCGACGAGGACGCCAGCGTTATTGACGAGGATATCGATACCGCCCAGATCGGCCACGGTGCGTTCGACCGCCGCGATCGAGGCTTCCGGATTTGCCGCGTCGGCCTGGATGGCGAGGGCACGGCGGCCCAGGGCGCGCATGTCGGCGACGATGGCCTCGGCCTTCTCCATCGACTTCTCGTAGGTGATCGCGACGTCTGCGCCGTCGGCGGCCAGTTTCTTCGCGATAGCCGCGCCGATGCCGCGTGCAGCACCGGTAACGAGGGCACGTTTACCGGCCAGCGGAAGGGATGAGTCGTTCATGGCAAGGTCTCCTGTGGGCAATCGCTTTGTCGCGGGAAGATCATGTCTCTCCAACCTTCTCGCATCGCTCAACCCTCGTCCTGCCACCGGCGAAGATCGGTCTGATCGTGGTAGGGCATGCGGTCCGGTGTGGTGATGAATTCCATCGTCGTACCCCAGGGCATCTGGCAATAGCAGACCTTGTTACCGGGGCCTTTCTCGGTCGCATAGGGAATGGGGCGCGGTGCGGTAAGCGGCTTGCCCCCCGCGTTCTCGAAGCGCGCCACGGAGGCGTCGATATCGTCGGTGTACAGCGCGAAATGCGTGATACCGAAGTCGCTCGCGCGGATGGGCTGTGCCTGCTCCGGTCCATGCATCTCGAACAGTTCGATATCGGGGCCGGTCCCGATCTTCATCATCGCCTGAGCCCGGACGACGGTGCCGGGATAGGCGCCCACTGCCCGCTCGAACTCGGGGCCTTGTCGCGGCGGATCCTGCGGACCGAAGGACTGATACAGAAGCTCGGCGCCGAAGGCCGCCATGAGGAAGGCTTTCGCTGCCTCGATGTCCGGGACGGTGATACCGACGTGGTTGACGCCGCGAATTTCAGGAGCGGACATGATGGTTTCCGTTTGAGATCAGAGTTGGAATAGTGAGGAAAGGACTCGCTGGCGCACTTTCCAGGGATCACGTGGCTTCGAGAAAACCGAGCAGCGCCGCGGCAACCTGCCTGGGCTGCTCATCGGCGACATAGTGACCACACCTCTCGATCGAGCCGCCCGTTACGTTCGTTGCGAACTCTCTCAGCATCGACACCATGCGCGGGCCGAACCGCCTGTCGCCGCCCAGGGCAAGAACCGGCATGTCGAGCGGTTGCGTCTTGTACTCCAGCGCAGCGGCGTGATCGCTAGCGAGCGTTCGGTACCACTCCATACCGCCGCGTGTGCGCCCGGGAAGCGCCATGGCTTTCGCGAAGATATCGATATCGACCGGATTGAAGCTGCTGTGGTCGTAAAAACGCTCCGCCATGAAGGCCGCGACGTAATCGTATTCCCGGCCATGGATCATCCGTTCCGGCAGATCGCGATTCATATGGAACGAGAAGTGCCAGAGCCTTGCGATGGTCTCCTCCCACTCACTCCAACCCGGGAGGGGAACGTCGAGCACCGCGAGATGACTGACCGCATCCCGGAACAACGCCGCTTGCGCCAGCGCGACCATGCCGCCTATATCGTGCCCGCATACCGCGTAGCGCTCATGGCCGAGGGAACGCATGACCTCGTGTGCGTCGCGTGCCATCGTCGCCTTGTCGTAGCCATCGAGCGGGCAATCGGAAAAGCCCGCGCCGCGCAAATCGATAGCGACGACGCTGAGATGCCCGGCGAGTAACGGCATCACGTGATGCCACTCCCACCAGGTTTCAGGCCAGCCGTGCAGGAGAAGGACGGGCGGACCTTTGCCGCCGGTAACGGCATGGATCCTGATGCCGTTTACCGCCATCAGCTGCTGGCTGAAGCCCGCTACGGTCGGATGCATGTCGAACTTCATCGAAGAATGGCCTTGGTTTGCACCGGCGGTTCGCGCCGATGCCTTTTAAGCTACCAAGAGGCGTTTGCTTCGAGCACTGACAAAGCTGCGCATTGAATGTGCAGATATGTTCGGGGCGGATATCACTACTATATATTTAGTTGACAAACGCGACAGGCCGGCCGACTATGTACTACACATCTAGTAGACAGCCTGACGGAGAACGGCCTATGAAGATCTCGCTCACCGACCGTGAGGCGGACATCATGCAGGTGCTTTGGGACCACGGCCCCTCCCTGGTGACGGATGTTCGCGAGCGCCTGAGCGACAAGCTCGCTTACACCACCGTACAAACCGTATTGCGGACACTGCAAGCGAAGGGCTATGTCGGCTATGAAGAGGAAGGTCGCGGCCATCGCTACTTCGCCAGCGTAAAACAGCAGGCGGCGCGCAAGAATGCACTGCAACACCTGACGAAAAAACTCTTCCAGGGTTCGACCGAGCTACTGTTCACCCACCTCGTCGCTGACCAGAAGCTCAGCCCTGAGCAGATCCGCCGTATGCGCAAGTTGCTATCCGAACGATCCGACAAGGAGTAGCCACTGATGCTTGCCTGGATGATCTACGCCACCCTGGTCGCGATGGCACTGAGCGCGGCTGCCCTATTCGCCGAGCACGCGGCAAGGCATCGCCGACGACCTACGCGCTGGCCCTGGATGATGGCGATCGTCGCGACAGTGCTCCTGCCGATCCTCATCGCGACGATTTCCATACGATTCCCGGCTCTGCATGGCTCCGCAGGTACCGCTGTGTCCGTGACACCACTTGCCCTGCGCGACACGACGTCAGTCCCCTTGGCGTCGAAAGTGATCGACTGGAGCGGCACGAAGCCATACACGTCATCCACGTGGATCGACGCCATCCTGCGGGACATCTGGATGGCAAGCTCGTTCACGCTGCTGCTCTTCCTGGGTTTGAGCACGGCATTGCTTCATCGAAGCAAACGCGCCTGGACCTCAGGACGATTGTGCGGCTTGCCGGTACTCATTTCCGAAAGCGCAGGACCCGCTGTCGTCGGTTTGATTCGATCACGGATCGTCGTGCCAGCGTGGTTGCTGCATGAGTCGGACGCACAGCAGCAATACGTCCTGGCCCACGAGCAGTCCCACCTGAAGGCGCGCGATCCGTTACTCGTCGCCAGCGCGTTGATGTTTCTGGCGGCCATGCCATGGAGCCCGTTGCTCTGGTGGCAGTTTCACCGACTTCGGTGCGCTATCGAAGTCGATTGCGATCGCCGGGTTCTGCACAGCGGCGTGGATGTCGGTGACTACTGCGAAACATTGATCCATGTGGGTGAAAACCAGTCCGAATACATCGGCGCTGTCACGGCGATGTCGGAATCCCGATCGTTTCTTGAGCAGAGGATAAAGATCATGTTGTCGAAGCCAAAAAAATGGGCCGGTGCCTTCGTTCGCACTGGTCAGCGTCTCCCTTGGCATGGCGGTCTTTGCGGCACAGGTTACGCCGCCCGGCGCGCCTGAGCCGACGGGGAAACGTGCGGTAGCGGTCGATGCCGGCCATCTCGACGCCTACACGGGTTTCTATAAGCTCAGTGACTATTCCCTGCTCACCGTGGAGCGCAAAGGCAACGGGCTCACCATCTCCCCTATCGGCCAGTTTCTGGCACAGGGGACCATCGATGTCTCCGCCCAGAGCGACACCGAGTTCCTCGTTCCGAGTATCGACGTCACGCTCGAGTTCGTTAAGGGCCCTGAAAAACAGGCCGCGTCGGTAAATATCAGCGAACACGGCGTCCTCGCCATCCAGGCGACGCGTGTCGATCGGGTGACCGCGGACCGGATTCGGGATGCGCTGGCGGCCAGGGTCAAGGAGCAGAAGCCCTTTCCCAACAGCGAGAACGCGCTCCACCTGGTACTGACCAATTCCGCCAGTGAAAAGGGAATGAGCCCGTTATGGGCGAAGAACTTTGCAAGCCAGCACGATTCGATTGAGAAATATTACGCCGCTCTGGGTCCGGTCCAGTCCTATCGATTCGAAGGTGTCACGGACTACGGCTGGGACATCTACGACGTTCAGTACGAGCGTGGCGCGCAGCAAATCTTCATCCAGCTGGATAAGGATGGCATGCTCGTGAGCTCGGTCATGCGCCGTCAGTGACGACGTCCGGCGGATTCGCGGGAGAAAGGGCGCTGCGTGACCCACATCGCGGTGCCCTTATCGCGCGGAAAGCTCCCACTTCATCTGTTTCAGCCAGAGCTTCAGTCGTTTCACGTCATCGAAAGAACGAAGATCCTGTTCGAACGCCTTGATGTAATGGCGCAGGTCGGTGAGGCTCGCGGTGAGATGGCGCTTCACGCTCGCCGGTGACACCGTCGCCATCGGGCTCAGCCCGCATCGGGCCAGGTATTCGAACTGCACCTCAGAAAGCTCCTGGTCGAGCCCACGCAGCTGCTCCTTGAGGATCGTATTCCAGCGTTTGAGGCGTTCCTCGCCGATGCTATCCAGCGCCGTCTGGTCGATGTGTTCCAGTTCGAGCTGGATCGCGAGCAGGTCGAGCAAGCTGCGGCTGGCGTAAGCTCCGTTGACCCGCTGCATCAGGACTGCCTTGCGTTCGCGTTCCACGGGGTCGGGTTCGCGGTCGGGATGCAGCATGCTGGCCAGCTTGCGGTAGACCTCTCGCAGGGACT
The DNA here is from genome assembly GCF_900167995.1 of Luteibacter sp. 22Crub2.1. Lineage (NCBI taxonomy): Bacteria > Pseudomonadati > Pseudomonadota > Gammaproteobacteria > Lysobacterales > Rhodanobacteraceae > Luteibacter > Luteibacter sp. 22Crub2.1. The sequence goes on along the minus strand of NZ_FUYT01000006.1, from coordinate 257,010 downwards.
GGTGGACTTCCGCCTCCTCGGCACGCGCGCGCTCCTCGGCGGCTTTCGGCTTCTTTGCCTTCTTTCGCTCGGCGTGAAACTCCTCCTTCGCTTCACGATGCCTGCGCTCGGCATCTTCCTGCTCATCGAGTTGTCTCTGGATATGACGGAGCACGGCTTCGGGCGAATTCAGGTCGACGTCGTCGGCGATATCGACACCGAACTCGGTCTCCAACGTTTGCTTCAGATCCGCCAGGGCCTCGGCGCTCTTCGCGTCGTCCGCCCCGCTGTAGCGACGATAGAGTTCCTCGACGGCGGGATCGTCGTTTGACTCCATGAGGTCGCCGGCGATGTGACTGATGAGATCCTCGATCGTCTGGCGCTCGCCCTTGGTCAGCCCCTTTGCGTCGTGCGACTGATCGAGCTTATGCAGCATCTGAATGCGTATTGCGTCGAAGCTGTTCTGCAGCGGCACGACTTCGTCGGTGTACCGGCGCCGGAAGTCGGTGCCGAAGACCTCCCACTCGGCCAACGTCGCACGGCGCTTGGCGATCTTCTCGCTCAGCGTATTGAAGGCTTTCTGGCCCTTTGACAACGGCTTTTCGTTGCCATCGCCGGCGACTTTGATAGCGTTAATCGTTTTCTTCGTCATGTAACCATTCCGACATGATCCTCAGGCGTCCAACAACGATTTCACTTCGTTCTGGCTCGGCAAGCAGACCGGGTAACGTATTGATAAAATCCGGGTTTACAAGCAGGTTGGCAAACGTGCGTCCTACCGCGTGGCGGAGAGCAATAGGAGCCGTCGTCAGCTCCCGAACCAGTTCCTCTCGGCCATCAACAATATTCAGTACGTCTTCGAGGTCGTGACTGGCGGCAATATCACAAGCGCCGCGATCGGCAAACGCCTCCAACTTCGTTGCGACGAACGCAACGGCACTGGCCACACGGATCGCAAGCTCGTCGCCGAGGTTGAGAACTTCTGCTGTCGCCACTGTAAACGGGTACCACCGGTTCGAAAATCCCAGCACTCCGGCGTCCACAGGCATCAGATCAAAGATGACCCCGGACTCGCGATGGATCCAGCGGCAAATGACGCCGCTGTCCACATCCCGGCGAAAGCCTCGCTCGGCAACGCGCTCCTCCACTCGGTGAAACTGCGCACGCGCTGCTTGCACTACCGCATCGACACCTCTCGTCGCGCGAACGCTTTCGGCCAGCGGATCGGTAATCAGCAAGCCAGCAACCGCACCTCCAATAAAGACGACTTGCTCGCGAAGATCGCCCAGCGCCTCGGCGACCAAACGTAGGTATGGAAGATTCGGATCATCCTGGCGCATCGGCAGTTCTCAGTTCGTTGGCCAGATAGTCTGCCGCCAGAGAGCGTTCGCGCGCGCGGCCTGATCGCAGCGCGTCCTGTAGGGCGAGGAGGCGATGCAACGTCGGATCTCTCAGCGCCGCGAACGGGACGGACCGATATAAAGGACTCAGGATTGGCCCCTTCGCGCTTCCGCCGATGTGTGCCCAGACCGGCGCTTCGCCGGGAACGGCGGTGATCGCATCAGACAACGGCTCAGCCCCAAAGCTGGTCGGGACCCCTCGCTTGACCGGCCCGAGGACCGCAGGCCAGACGTATCTAACTCCGTGCAGGGCAAAATCCAACAACGCAGGTCGAACCGGCGACCAATCGCCACGGCCGGAGCTCACCGCTAGCCCCGACGCCACGGCGCGCTTCACGCTGGCATGCACCTCCGAGGGGCTCATCGAAAGTGCTTGACCCAGCGCGGCATACGTCCAGCGCTGCCGCGGATTAGCCGCGACTTTGAGCAGCACGAGAAGATCCTGCGGTTTCAGTTCCACGGCGGCGCCTCATATTCGCTATTCGCGAATAGCGAATATGCGTTACCGGCGGGCTGCGATCAAGGCCCGATCCCGGCAAAGCGTGCTTCACAGCTCCTCTCGCGGCCTTAAACCGCCTCACTGGAATGACCACCGACACCGCAAGCAGCTGCCCCTGCCGCCGCCGGAGGCTTCTGCTCATTCGACGCGCGGCGGATTCCGGATCGGTCCTGACCACTGCTGGATAAGGCGCAACCAACGCCCGAACGGATCCGGATTCCACACGAAGGTGGCCACGCTCTCCGCAGGCATCCGGTACTCGAAGCGCCGCCCACCCTCCACCACCGACACCGTACGCGCCTCTGTACGGATGTTGACCAGCACGAGCACGATCGATCCGTCGGTCTCATTGCGGAAGGCCACATTGGCCAGTCCCATCTCCGCATCGGTGTCGTTGGACCTGATCCGCACGGCGCCGGGAAGGACGAAGCGGCTGAAATGCCCGAGCGCGTAGTACTCGTCATTCCGGCTTACGCGGCCCGTCGTCGAATCGACGGTGATCACGCCCTTGCATGCCGCACATCCGCCGAAGTGCGGCCCGTGATTTTCGTCGAGGGCGAGATTCCAGTAGATGACGCCACGTGCCCATTGCCGGGTGCCCGTGACCAGAAGATTGCGCGTAAACCACAGCAGCTCGCCATTCATGCTCAGCGGCCAGTCGCCTCCGGAGCATTCGGTGATGAACGTATCCTTGTCGGGATGCGCTCGATGGACGGTACCCTGTTCGTGCTGGCTGCCTTCGTAGCAGTGCCAGGCGACGCCGTCGACGTAAGGCGCCGCGTCGGGATCGCCGAGCACGGCCAGCGGCTCCTCGGGATGACTCCAGTTATGGTCCCACTCGAGGATCCGCGTACGTGGCGAGCGCCCGGCGAGCTTCGGCCCGAGGTATCGACCGATGATGCGCGCGCGTGTCTGGGGCGACATGGGCATCGCCAGGTAGCTGATCGGAGAAAACCTCGGCTCGTTCTGCAAGGTCAGCGCGTAAATCGGAATACCGTGGCGCCGATACGCGTCGACGTAGCGCACGAGATAGTCGGCATAAGCGCCCTCATATGTCTCGAGCAGTTCGCCGCCGATCAGGTTCTCGCTCGTCTTCATCCATACCGGTGCGCTCCATGGCGACGCGACGATCCGCAAGCCAGGGTTGATGGCGAGGGACTCCTGCACCACCGGGATCAGGTCGGGGATGTTCTCCGCGACATTGAAGTGTTTCAGGTCGGGATCGGTCGCACCGAATGGCAGATCGTCGAGCGTGTAGAAGTGCGGCGAGAAATCGGACGCACCGATGGTCAAGCGCATCATGTTGAAGTTGAGACCGGGCGGCGGTCCGTAAAGCTCCTTCATCAACGCTTCGCGCTGAACTTCGCCCAGCGTGTTGTGCAGAAGCCAGGCGGACGAGTCCGTCATCGCCGAGCCGAAACCGACGATGGACTGATAGGCGACGTCGCTGTCGATCACGATGTCGGCAGGCGACGATGTGGCCTCCGTCATTGCAACGCTGGGCTCCGCCTCAAGTTTCTTACGATGGTCCGCCGTACTCAGCCAGACATCCACGGTGGGCATGATCGGACCGGCCGGCACCGTGACGTCGCTGCGGGCCATCGAGGGGCGACGGGAGTGTGGAGCGCTGAGCACCGCCGCCGTAATCGCCGCGATCAACACCACGAAGAATAACACCGCCAACGAACGGGACGGCTCGCGCGCTTCACCCATGCCGGACGCCTGTCCGCTCGACCGCGCGGCAACTCACGTCGCTGAAGCCCGTCGTGCTTCGATGCGTTCGCGGATCCGTGCCGAGTCCGCACTCGACACCGCGTTGTAGACGAACATGCACAGGTCCGGCCGGCCATCCACGGCAAACGCCGAATACTCCAGCTCGAGCAGCCCGAGTTCCGGGTGATGAATGCGCTTGAGACCTTCGCCATGCGCGCGTACGTCGTTATCGAGCCACATCGCCTCGAACTCCGGACTGATGCGCGAAAGGTCTTCGACGAACTGGCCGATCTCCGCGGTCGCTCCGGCGCGCGCCACGTCCGCACGAAACGCACCGACGACGAAGCGAGCCACACTTTCCCAGTCGTCCTGGTGAGCACGCACGCGCTGGTTCGAGAACATCAGATGGAGGATGTTGCGCTGGTCGGGAGGCAGCAGCGCGTAGTCGGTCAGCACGGCGGCGGCGGCCTCATTCCACGCCACGACATCCCACAAGGCCGTCCGCACGATCGCGGGGCTGACCTCGAACGCATCGAGCACGCGTTGAAGCCGCGGCGATACACCATCGGCCGCGCGGTAGTGCACTTCAGGCGGCCGGCCGAGCCCGAGCATGAAAAGGTGCTCGCGCTCCGGCTCGGTCAGCATCAGGCCGACAGCGATGCGGTTGAGTACGTCGGCGGATGGCGCACCGCCCCGTCCCTGCTCCAGCCACGTGTACCAGGTGGGACTGATGTTGGCGCGCTGGGCGACTTCTTCGCGACGCAGGCCCTTCGTGCGCCGCCGGCCGCCGACGAAACCGAATGTGGCGGGGTCCAGCCGGGTGCGCCGGTCGCGCAGGAAGGTACCGAGTGGGTTGTCGACAGGGACGGACATGGCGATCCTGTTGGTTCCTATACCACGATAACGTCACTACTTTAACAGTATGAGCGACGCGCCCATCGTACTCCTACAACGAATTGGGAGCAGCACTCATGCGTATCTTTCTCACCGGCGCCACCGGCTTCATCGGCTCACGGATCGTGCCGGAACTGATCGCCGCCGGACACCAGGTCCTCGGCATGACCCGTTCGGACTCCGGCGCGCGGGCGCTGCAGGCGGCGGGTGCCGACGTACACCGCGGCGAGCTGGAAGACCTGGGAAGCCTTTCCGCCGGTGCGGCGCAGGCGGATGCGGTCATCCACACGGCGTTCGACCACAACTTCGCGAACTTCGTCGCCAACTGCGAGAAGGATCAGAGAGTGATCCGTGCCCTTGGCTCCGCCCTGATCGGCTCGGATCGTCCGCTGCTGATTACGTCGGGGACGGGCATGGGCAGTCCCGGCCACGGCCAGTTGGCCCGCGAGGACGTGTTCAATGCGGCGCACCCGAACCCACGCACGCTCACGGAGATCACCGGTAACGAACTGCTCGACAAAGGTGTCGCCGTGTCGGTGGTGAGGTTGCCTCAGGTGCACGACCCGGTTAAGCAGGGCCTGATCACGCCGCTGCTGGACATCATTCGCGCCAAGGGCGTCTCCGCGTATGTCGGCGACGGACAAAACCGCTGGCCCGCGGCTCATGTGCTCGACGTGGCACGCCTGTACCGTCTGGCGATCGAACAATGCAAGCCGGGTACGCGCTACAACGCGGTGGCCGAAGAGGGCATCACGGCCCGCGCCATCGCCGAGGCGCTGGGCGAAGGCCTCGGCATCCCGGTGAAATCGATCGACGCGAGCGAATCCGCCGCCTACTTTGGCTGGATGAGCGCCTTCATGAGTATGGATCTTTCGGCGTCCAGCGCGTGGACGCGTCAGGCCCTGGGATGGAATCCGGCGGGCCCGACGCTCCTCGAGGATCTCAGGCGGATGGATTACTCCGTCGCCGCCTGACCCGGGAAAGAAGCGCAATCAGTGCTGGTTGCGCTTCTTCTCGTCCTTCGCCGCCTTCTTTTCCTTCATGGTCTTGGCGGGCTTTTTCTTGTCGCTCTTCTTTGAATCCAATCCCTTGCTCATGACGTTTCCCCGGTGATTGCCACGGCGGATCGCCGTCGCATGCACCGAGGTTACGCCGATTGCGTGGCGAGTTACACGCTGCCGAACAGGCCGCGCGCGTATTCGTACTCGGCCAGCATTTCCTCGAAGCTGAGCGCACGGTTCCACACCGCGGCATAGCGGGTCAGCACCGCGCCCTGCCCCGTCGCATCGCCGCCGTCCTTCCATGCATTGATCAGCACCTTGCCATTGAGCGGACGTGTCGCCAGCCCCGGATAGCGCTGCTCACGCAGGTTGTCCTCATACGCCGGGCAGAGGAAGCGCACGCTGCCACTCACCGCGTCGACCGAGACGATGGCGAAGCGCGGCTTGTAGCGCGTGTCGAGCGACTCGCTCGGGCCGCTGGTCACGGCCTTCTGGCTGCCCGTGAGGGCGAGACGGAAGCTGGTGAGCTCGGAGTTGGCGACACCGGTGTCGTACGAGTGCTGCAACGCCAGACCCGTCTGACGCGGACTGAAGCCCTGGAAGGTGCTGATCGCACGCCCCGCGTTGCTACCCGGGCCCACGGCATACGGGCTGCAGAAGATCGCCGCGAACGTGATGCTGGCGGTCTCGTCGATGTCTGTCTGGAAACCCTGCGTACCGTTCGCCGACTGCGTCCCCGACGCGGTGAAGCTCGGCCGCCCGATCAGCGTGAGCGCGGCGCGACCGCTACCCGACTGATCTACTACGTCACTGCGCGCATTGCCGTTGAAATGCCACTCACCGGTCGGCTGCACACGATTGACCCAGCTGAGCGCCACATCGGCGACCAGTGCGTAGTTATGCATCGGACGCGTCTTGCCCGTGCTGGCGATGTACAGATCGGTGTCGCCGGCGCTGTCACGGATGTTGGTACGCGGGCCGCCTTTACGTCCGGCGATGGATGCGGGCTCGGACGGGTCACCCCAGCCGAGGGAAATCTTGGCGGCGGTATCGGGAAGATCGGCTTTGAGCGTCACCTGCAGGGTGTCGCGGGAGATGACCTTCACCGCGGCGATCAGATTGTTGTCGGTGGGGCTGGCCGGCACGATCTTGTTGTTCGCATCGCGGACGTCCAGACCGTAGTTGCGCGTCGCCGCCACCCAGCTCGTATCCAGGGTGAGCACGCCGGCCGGCACGTTGAAGGCCAGGTTGATCGTACGCGCGTTGACCTTGACCGCCGCCGCGACATCGAGCGCGGGGTTGCGCAACGCGACACCCGCCGAACGATCCTGGATCAGCTGGTAGAGCGCACGGGCGAAGTAGCGCCCCTGCCATCGATGGCTTTCGTTGGTCAGGTGCAACATCGGCTGATCCGCCGCCGCCTCGTCCGCGTAGTCGAACATGTATTGCGGGTTGACCATGCGCAGGTAAGGACTGGCCAGGCAGGCGTCGCGCTGCGCGAGCGCGATGAACGGATTGCAGAATGCGGGGCTGGTGGCGCCGTAACTGTTGTGGCTGGTCACCTGGCCGATCAGCCACAGCGGACGCCAGCTCTGCTCGGGCAGGTTGACCTGGCAGAGCTTGAGCCAGTGCGCGCGTTCGAGTGCGGTGAGTTTGGTCTTGTAGCTGGCACGGGTTTCCGAAAGGCCCGTGGAGTCGGCCTCGCCCTGCTGCCACGTAGTGGCCAGCCAGCCGATATTGCTGCCGTCCTTCTGGCCTTCGGCACGCATCAGCCCGAGCATCGCTTTCAGACGCAGCGCACTGTTGTCCCAGCCCTGATAGCCGCCGAGATTGCTGTCGTCGAGGAAGCTGGCGAAGTAACCGATCGGACGGCCACCTTCCGCGCTCGTAAACGCGCTGTAGCGGCTGTACTGCGACGCGGCCGGTACGCCGGTCAGCGCGGCGGTGTATTCCACCAGCCCGTCCGCGCAGGCATTGGTACCGACTTCACCGCCGGTGCCGTGACCGCCGTCGTATTCCACGAGAGGTACGAGACCCGTCATGGCGGTCGCGTCGGTACCGGGACGCACGCCACCGTTGAACGTCACGTTCGCATAGATCTGCTGCAGTGTGAGCGCGGGGCGGCCGCCGGTGCCGACCGCGTTTGACTGGCCGTGGAACATGATCAGCTCGCGCCGCGAACGGATGATGGTTTCCGCCGCGGCGATGGCATTGGCCTCGGGGAACATGCCGCCGGGGACGAGCGTGCCTGCCTTGGCGGGTGAGCTGAACAGCCACGACAGGCCGACCGTACCGGTCATGCTTGCCAGACCCAGGCCGCCGGCGGCCGTGGCGCTGTTCCGCAGGAACTGACGACGGGCGCTGTCGGGCTCGGTGGCACGGGCCGCGCTCACGTCACTGCGCCAGGGCCGCAGGTCGAGGCTGCCATCGGCGCGACGCAGGTTCAGGGAGACACGCTTGAAGATCCAGGGTTGTTTCATCGTGACGACTCGGATAACGCCGGGGTGAAACACCCTGGGCGACGGAAGGGGAGGAGGATGGCGTGCAAGCCCGGCAAGCCAGCCGTCAAAAAGTCGACGACTGACGTTTTTATGACCCGCAATCACGATGTATCACGCGCGTCGGCTGGCGTGTCTCTTCGTATTCGGCAAGAAGGCCATCCAGACGTCCTTTTGTGAGCCACGCCGCACTCTGTCCTCATGACTCGCAAGCCGCGTGACAGCGGCGTTACGGCCGCTCGTGGCCCTCGGCCGCGTCAGTCCCGTGCGTCGCTGAGACGCACGCAAGCCCGGCGCCGTACGAAACGATCGGCGAAACATCGCCGTCGCATGTGAATGGGCACCCCATACTTGTGGCCAGCGACCTTCCACCACCCTCAGGGTGTGCGTTTCCTTAAAGTAAGCGCGCCGGACGCCAGGATGCGAAGGGACGAGAAGGGGGAACAGGGATGCGCAGGAACGCGCAGGGAGGCGAAAGGGACACAGCGGATGCAGGCACGCGCGCAAGGAGGCGCAGGGATGCGCGACGCGCGCAGGGATCCGCCGGGATGCTATTCCGATCCCGGCGGATGCCCGAACCGCGCCTTGAAGGCGTTGGCAAAATTGGCCGGGTTGGAATAGCCGACCCGGTAGGCGATCTGGCTCACCTGCCATTTGCCCTGCCGCAACATCTGCCGCGCGACTTCGAGACGTCGATCTCTCACGTGCTGCAGCATCGAGCAACCGAACTCCCGCCGGAAGATACGTCTGAGCGTCGTTTCGCCGACGCCGAGGTCACGGGCGAGTTCGTCGACAGCGGGCGGACGGGCGAGGTTGTCATCCAGTAAGCGCCGGGCTTCATGGGCGAGGTCGCGATGGGCCCTCAGCGTGCGCGTCGCCCCCTGACGCGAGGCGCCCAGCTGCACGGCCAGCTCGACGAGAATGCCGAGACTGAGGCTCTCCCTGTGCAGCCGCTGCAACGCGCCGGTATAGGGCGAGTGGTAGAGGCGCTCGAACAGTGACGCGATGGCCTTGCTGTCGCGCACGCGTTCGAAGCGAAGATGATGTTTCTGCAACGCCAGCAGCGGCGCCAGCGTGCGGTCGCCCTCCTCGATCTGGTCGCGCAGGAAGGCGCCCGAGATACGCAGGCCACCCAGTCGCACGTGGCTACCGCCGGGCAGTGTGTCCACGACCTCCGCTGGCTCGCTGAGGCTGAGTAAGGACAGCGCCTCCGGCGTGTACTGGTCGAACATCTCGCGATCGACGCGGTGACGCCAGCGGCCGGCCATGACCTGCACGATGGAGATGCTGTCCGGCAGGACCTTGTCGATGCGCAGCGGGTCGATGAAGTGCAGGTCGCAGTCGAAATACTGCATGGATGGCCGCACCAGCGTCGCACGGTAGTGCCCGATGGCGCGCCCGGCCACGGCGCGCGCCTCGATGAGATTCGCGCGATCCAGCGACTCCGGCGCGTCGAAGCTGACTTCCGTGTCGCGGTAAGGCGTCCACACGGCCACCGGGATTACCCTGCCTGCGCCGCCGGCGTAATCGCGACGCCGCCGCGGGGCCGAAGCGCCAGCCGGACAAGGTAGACCACGATCAGGACATTGGCGACGAGGATCGCGACCTTCAGCCAGCCGAAGCGAACGATGCACTCGTAAATCTCCACCGGCACGAGCGAACCGGTGGCGATCACCGTGAACCACTCGGCCCAGTGCTTGCGCATCCAAAGACCGATGCCTTCGGTGGCGAAGATGGCGGCGTAGATCAGCGCGACGATGCCAACGGCCTCGACCTTGGCCGGCCCCATCTGCTGGAGCAGATGCACCAGGCTCCAGCGCAGGTCATTGCTGTCGGTGAGTTGCAGGTGCTCGAGCCACTGCACCAGCTGCCTGAAACTGTCCTCGCGGTCCAGATGGAACGCGGCGCTGGCGATGAGGATCAGGCCGACCGTCTTGACCGCCTTGTAGACGGCGATGATGCGCAGGCCGGCAGGGTGCTTGGTGTCGGAAGTCATCGGCGAACTATAGAGCGCCGTGGCGACGAAATAATGAATCCGCCTCGACTATTTGCGAGGCTTCTTCCGGGCGCGCTTGCCGATGGTGGCCGGCTGGAGCGAGCCCGCGGGGCCCGCCACACCGTCGCCGACGCGCTCCATCCACGACAGGTCGTCGACATAGGCAAGGAAGTGCTGGAGGTAACCGGGCGACGACTCGCGCATCAGCGCGATGGCGCGATGGACCAGTGCCGAGGAGTTGAGCGGCCCGGCGTTTTCCGGGACGGGAGCCATGGACTGGCGCAGCTGGCTCTCGGTGCGAACCCGGGACCATATACGGCGAAAGGCGTCGAGGGAAGGCAGCTCGGGGTAAGCCGCGCGTTCAGTGGGCGGCTCGCGATCGCCGGCGGCCAGCGCATCGACCAGCTCGCCAAGCGGGCCGCGGACGGCCGTCGGCCCGACACCGGGCCGGTCGCCCTCGACGCGCCAGACGTCCGCCGCACGCAACAGCGCGAGCCGCCGGTCGAGGATCTGGCGCAACTCGCCTTCCTGTCCGGCGGCTCGCCGCTCCATCGCCTCAATGAGGTGGCGGCGTAGGGTGCGGGTCGACGAAGCGCTCACGGGGTCGCCGCTGCCGGAGCCGACGGCCTGGGCATCGGTGCGATCTCGACGCGGCGATTCTTCGCCCTGCCCTCGTCGCTGGAGTTGGCGCTGACCGGCTGCTCCGAGCCGAACGCCGCGGCGAAGACCGACGAGGGCGGCACGCCATCCGCGATCAGGGCGCGCGTCACGGTCAGCGAGCGCTGGGCGGAAAGCTCCCAGTTATCGGCGAAATGCCGGTTGCCGTCGCGGACCGGCTGATCGTCGGTGAAACCGCTCACCATCAGCACCTCGTCGCGGGTCTTGAGATAGCCGGTCAGTGGCCCGGCAAGGCTCTTCAGCACCTCGAGGCCTTCCGGTTGCAGCTGATCGGAATTGAGAGCGAAGAGCACGCTGCCGCGGATGCCGATGCGCCCGTCCACCAGCGTCACACGTCCGGCCGCGAGCGGCGCGGCCAGCGCCTGCTCGAGGGTGACACGGCGTTGTTCTTCGGCCTGCTTCTGCTTCACCGCTTCGTCCAGCTTGCTGGTGAGCTGCAGCTGCATGCCGATCACACCGACGAGGATCAGCACGAAGGCACCGAGCAGGACCGACATCAGGTCGCCGAACGCGGCCCAGATCGGTGTACCGGCTTCGCCTTCGAGCTCGAAGTCGTCGCTCATGCGTTGCCCGCTCCGCTGGACAGACGCTGGCTCGCGACATGCTGCATCTCTTCGATGATCTGCTTCTGCGACAGCACGCTGAGGTCGACCACTTCCCGCGCCTGCGCCACGTAATAGGCCAGCTGCTCGTCACTGCGCGCAAGCGACGTATCGAGCGCGCCGGCGATGAGTTGCAGGCGCTCCATCAGCGCTTCGTTGGACTGACCGAACATCTGCACGGCGGCACCGAATGCCTCACCCAGACTTGCCACCTCGATGGCGCTGCCGGTGAGTTGTGCCGCGACGCTGCCGAGTTTGCCGGTCTCCGCCTCCACGTGGTCGCTGAAGCGCGTACTGACACGCTCGAGCAGATCGGCCGATGTGGTGACCAGTGCGTCGACGGCGGTGCGCTGCTCGGTGGACGCATGATTGACGGCGTCGAGCAGGGTTTCGAGCGTCGCCAGGAGACGGCTGCGTTCTTCGAGCATGGACGTGTCGCGGACCATACTGTCGGAAAGTTTCTGACGCAGTTCGGCGACGACCTCGGCGGCGACGCGCGGCGCTTCCGATGCGGCGTCGACCAGGCGCGAAATCTCCGCGATGGTTTCGCCCGCATGCGCCTGGGTGCGTGCCGAGACATCCGTCGCCGTGCGCTCCAGCGTGTCGCAGATCGCCTGCTCGCGGGCGGCGGCCTGCTCGGCCGTCTTTACCCACTGCGCACTCAGCGATTCGGTCATGGCGGCGAGCGACGCGGTCCAGGCGGCGAGACGCTCCTCGTCACGCGCGGCGAGGGTCGACTGCAGATCGGCGTGCGACTGAGCGACCGTGCGCACGAGCGACCCGGCCTGGTCGTCGAAGGTGGTCGCCGCGGAGGCGAGCGCGTCCTGATGGCGTGTGACCAGTGCTTCGTTGGTCGCCTCCTGTCGCGACAGGGCGTCTTGCCATGCGGCCGATGTTGCCGATGCCGATGCATCGAGACGGGTCGCGACGGCATCGACCAGATCGGACGAGCGCTTGCCGAAACCGTCGACGAAACCGTCGAGTGAGGCGCGCAGATCCGCCGCCATCGCGTCGTTGGACGCCTGCTGCCGGACCAGTGCGTCGTTCCACAGGGCGGCCACATTCGACGTACTCAGCTGGAAGGCCGCCGACAGGCCTTCCAGCTGCTGCTGCACCGCACGGGTCACCGTGTCGTGCAAGGCGGCGGTCTCCCGGGCAAGGCCGGCCATCGTCGACTCCATGACCGGCTGGAAGGCCGCGCTCGCGGCGCGCGCGCTCTCGGTGACACTGTCCTTCAGCGACTGCTCGACGGAACCGGCGAGGCGCGTGTAGATCGTCGCGGTGGCGGCGTGGAAGGCTTCCTGGCTGGCGAGCTGACGCTCGCTCGCGGCCACATTGTGCGTTTCCATGGCGGTCATCATCGCCTGCAGGCGATCCATCAACGCCGGCATGGCTTCCGTCTGCTGCTGGAGCAGCCGGAACGACTCGTCGCGCTGATGCGCCCGCGAAAAGCTGCGCAGTGTCGTGGCGGCTTTCGCATCCAGAGCCTGTACGGCGTGCAGGCGCTCGCGGCGTACCAGCGCCGAGAGCAGGCCGAGCATCGCCGACGTCGCGACACCGGCGATCGACGTTCCGAACGCGAAGCCCAGGCCCTTCACGGGTGCGGCGAGCGAGCCGCGGATGGCCTGCAGGTCGGTCGCGCTTTCCAGCGCCAGCCCCGTGCCGCGCAACGTCGCCATCATGCCGAGCAGCGTGCCCAGCATGCCGAGCAGCACCAGCAGACCCACGAGATACGGCGTGAGCGCCGGTGTCGGCAGCGCCACGCGCTCGCCTTCGACACGCAGGCGCACGGCGTTGCGCAGGCTCGGATGCAGGCGATCCAGCCAGCCGGCCAGACCGGACGGGGCCACCTCGAGTTCGCCCACGGCCTGACGCAGCGTGATGGTCGCCTGATGGTATCGATACAACTCGAGAGCGCCGGCGAGGTAACACGCGGCGATCAGCAGCGCGACCGCCGCGCCAAGCGGGTTGGAGCCCACGTAGCCCGCACCGATCCAGATGACGGCCACGAGGCCCACGAGGAACACGGCGAGATGAAGAAAGTTTCTGAACATGATTTCTCAGTTATCGGGTACGGAGCGCGGCGAGCAGCGCCTCGACCGGTTGGAAACGAACATCGAGTTCGGCCAGCAGCACGGCCTGCATGTCCTTGCGGAAGGCATCCAGCCATGCACCGGCATCGTCGGGGCGGGCCGCCTGGCGCAGCCGGTCGAAATGATGGGCGAGCAGGGCGGGCACGTTGCCCATCAGCGACTGCTCGCGACCGCTCAGCGCGAGTTCCATGACGGCGTCGACTTCCGCGAGGCGGGCCATCTCATCCGATGAGGCCGCCAGAATGTCCCGCAAACGCCCACGCAGGTGCCCGGTGTGCGACTGCATGGACCGCTGGAGCGTGGTGTAGCGCTGCCGAAGCGGCGCGAAGTCGGGCGTCGTGCCCGCGACGATACCCCGGGCGACGAGCTCACGGGCTCCGGTGATGGTCTGGACCAGCGTTTGCCTGACCCGGGCGCACTCGGCCGCTTCGTCGTCGACAGGGTGAGACACCTCGGCGGCGATCGCTTCCACCTTCCCGTCCAGCGCCGCCGACAAGGCAAGCGCATGGGTCCAGTCGAGCCACTGGCTCAACCGGTCCGGCAACGCGGCGTTCGGGCGACCCGTATCAACGTCGGTGAGACGCGACAGCAGGCGGATGAACGTGGGTCCACGGACGCTGGTCCGCTGGTGTGCTTGCACGGGTTCTGCTGGCGAAAAAACGCCCATTTTACACGCGAATGGCAACGTCCCGTATTCATCGACAGGCGACGCCGGCGCTGGGTAAGCCGCCACCCGGCTTGCGCGTCCGTCGGCATCTGGCCACGGGAGCCCTGCGTTACTATCGGCGGTCTTCCAGTCAGGGGATGTGGCCAATGGGTATCTTTCGCCGAATCGCGGGTGTCGCCGGCTCGCTTTGTCTCTTCTGGGCGGCACTGGATGCGACGGCGGCGGATACGAAGGCACCGTGGTGGAAGCACGCGCTCGTCTATGAGATCTACCCCCGCAGCTTCGGTGACAGCAACGGCGACGGTGTCGGCGACCTCAACGGAATCAATGCCCATCTGGATGACCTGGAGAAGCTCGGGGTGGACGCGATCTGGATCGCGCCCATGTACCCGTCGCCGCAGGCGGATTTCGGCTACGACATCTCCGACTACCAGGCCATCGACCCGCAATACGGCACGATGGCCGACTTCGATCGCCTGCAACAGGCCGCGAAGCAACGCCACATCCATGTGATCCTCGACATGGTGATGAACCACACGTCCGATCACCACGCGTGGTTCGTCGAATCCGCCAGTTCACGTAATAACCCGAAGTCGGACTGGTACGTCTGGAACGACGGCATCCCTGCCGACACCGCGCACCTCTCCGCCGTGCAGCGGCGCAACATCCATGACGGCAAGGCGCCGCCCAACAACTGGGAGTCGATGTTCGGCGGCTCAGCATGGCAGTGGGTGCCGGCGCGCCAGCAGTTCTATTACCACCGCTTCTACATCCAGCAGCCGGATCTCAACTGGCGCAATCCCGACGTGGAGAAAGCCATGTTCGGCGCGATACGCTTCTGGCTGGATCGCGGCGTGGACGGCTTCCGGCTCGATGCCATCTCCGTGCTGTTCGAGGACACGGAGTTACGGAACGATCCCGAACGTCCTGGTACGAATGCGCAGGGCGAGCCGAACCTCAACTACCTCTACAGCGACAAACTGCCCGAGGTCCATGGCGTGATGAGACGCCTGCGTGCACTGGTCGACAGCTATCCGGGTCAACGCGTGCTGATCGGCGAAACCTACGAGCCCAACATCAAGCTACTGGACGAGTGGTATGGCACGAAGGAAGCGCCGCAACTGCAGTTGCCGATGAACCTGCAGCTGGGCTTCGGCTGGCAGGCAAGCTTCGACGCCACATGGTTCCGGAAGCGCCTTCAGGAGTCCCAACAGGTTCACGGGCAACCGTTGCTCGTTGTCGACAACCACGACAATCCACGTTCGATCGATCGGTTTGGCGATGGTACCCATGACGTGGAGCGCGCGAAGGTCGTCGCGGCGGCACTGCTGACGTCCCGCGCTGTCGCCCTCACCTATTACGGCGCTCCCATCGGCATGACCACCGCGACGCCCACGCGGGTCGAAGACGTGCGCGATCCGGTCGGCGTCACCGGCTGGCCGAAGGACAAGGGGCGTGACGGTGAGCGCACGCCGATGCAGTGGACGTCTGGCGCACAGGCCGGCTTCTCGACGAGTCCCAAAACGTGGCTCCCCGTGAATCCCAACCACGCAACGGTCAACGTCGAGGATGAGTGGAAGCAACCCGAGTCGTTGCTCAACTGGCATCGTCAGCTGATCGCGCTTCGACGGGACAACCCGGCATTGCGCGATGGCGCGATGACGTTTCTCGATAACGACAATCCGAACGTCCTCGTCTATCGACGCGAGGGGACGCGTCCGGTGCTGGTGATGCTCAACTTCAGTGGGTCGGCACAACCCGTACCGAAGCGGCTGATGCAGGGCAAGATCAGGACGCTCGCGGCGAGCGAGGATTCGCTGCGCGAGGTGGCAACGCTGGACGAGGCCTCGCTTCCCGCTTACTCGGCGTGGGTCGTGACATCGGATTGATGCTGCTGCGTCGGCAGACAATTCACGGGGCGGTCGCCTGGGGGCAGCATGGACATGGCTTCAATAGGTACAAGACGGTAGATAACGGCGGGGTAAGCTCATGAAAAGGCCACCTGCCATACGGACGATGCCATGACCGACTCACCTATCCTTCTCGCCTGCCCCCACTGTGGAACGATGAACCGCGTGGCACGGGAGCGCCTCGGCGCCGCGCCGAACTGCGGCCATTGTCACCAGGCGTTGTTCACCGGCAAGCCCGCGGTTCTGACCACGTCAACGTTCGACAAGCACGTGCAGCGCAGTGAACTGCCCTTGCTGGTCGACTTCTGGGCTACCTGGTGTGGGCCCTGCCTGTCGATGGCGCCGCATTTCGAATCGGCGGCGAAAACGCTGGAGCCGAGGTTTCGTCTGGCCAAGGTGGATTCGGACGCGAATCCGGACCTCAATGCGCGCTACGGGATCCGGAGCATCCCGACGATGATTCTGTTTGCCGGCGGGCTCGAGGTGGCGCGGCAGTCGGGGGCTGTGGGTAGCGCGCAAATCGTGGCATGGGCGGAGGCGAAGTTGTCCGGAGGGTAGGTAGTTATTAAAGCTTAGGCCCTTAAAGTTTAATAAGGGTTTGGCTTATTAAACTTTAAGGGCGCTATACGCTGCGACGGATGCGGGTCGGCTTCTCCGCTTTGCTGGCTTTTCGCCAGCAGGGCTGGCTCCTGCAAACAGCGTCGCCCCAGCGACTTTCGAGAGGGCGAGGTGGATCAGAGCTCGGCCGATTCTTTCCAGAGGTCCGTGCCGCCGTCGCTGGCGTAGCGATCGATTTCCGTCAGTTCAGCGGCGGTGAAATCGAGGCGCTTCACGGCGTCCAGTGAGTTGTCGAGCTGTTCGACCGTGCGGGCCCCGATCAGCGAGGAAGTGACGCGCGGGTCGCGCAGGGTCCAGGCGATGGCCATCTGGGCCAGGGTCTGGCCGCGACCTTCGGCGATCGTGTTCAGAGCGCGGATGCGTTCGAGGTTTTTCTCGTTGAGCTGGTCCTTGCCGAGCGAACCGTCACGCGTGGCGCGTGCGTCCGCAGGGATGCCCTTGAGGTACTTCGATGTCAGCAGACCCTGCGCGAGCGGCGAGAACGCGATGCAGCCGGTGCCGAGGTCTTCCAGCGTGTCGAGCAGGCCGTCTTCGATCCAGCGGTTGAACATCGAATAGTTGGGCTGATGGATGAAGAGCGGCACGCGCTCTTCGGCGAGGATGGCCGCGGCCTTGCGCGTCAGCTCCGGCGAGTAGCTGGAAATACCGATGTACAACGCCTTGCCCTGACGATGCAGATGCGCGAGCGCGCCCATGGTCTCTTCCAGCGGCGTGGTCGGGTCGACACGGTGCGAGTAGAAGATGTCGACGTAGTCCAGGCCCATGCGCTTGAGCGACTGGTCGCAGCTGGCGATGAGGTACTTGCGGCTGCCGCCGATGCCGCCGTACGGGCCCGGCCACATGTCCCACCCGGCTTTGGACGAGATGATCAGCTCGTCGCGGTACGGCGCGAAGTCGCTCGCCATCACGCGGCCGAAGTTCTCCTCCGCCGAGCCATACGGGGGGCCGTAGTTGTTCGCGAGGTCGAAGTGCGTGACGCCGCGGTCGAAGGCGCGGCGCAGGATGGCCCGGCCGGTTTCGAAGACGTCCGCTCCGCCGAAGTTCTGCCAGAGGCCAAGCGAGATCGCCGGCAGGTCGATACCGCTGCGTCCGCAGCGGCGATAGGGCATGAGGTTGTCGTAGCGGTCCGCGGCGGCCTGATAAGACACGTGAGTCTCCGGTTCGATATCTGAAAGAGGGAATGCTAAGCGAAATCGGCCCGCCGAAGGCTTGCCGTTTACGCTTCCAGCCGGGCTGTCTTCCCGCAGTGTCGCCGTGTAGATTCACCGCTGGACGCAAAAAGGGAGATGTTCTCGATGAGTGGAACGAATACCGGCCGGCCGACGCGACTGTGGGTCGTTGGCGTGCTCGACATCATGACGGGCATCGTGGCCATCGCGGGCGTCTTCCTGCTGGCCTATGCCTCGACGGTGCCCGACTCGCTGCGACCCGGCTGGGAAACCTGGCTCATCGCTTGCGGCTCGGGCCTGTTCCTCGTGATCGGCCCGGTGTTGACCCTGGCCCGCGTTCCCCGCGCCCAGTACGCCATGCTCGCCGCTGCGCTGATTTTCTTCGGCATGCTGATCTGGCAGAACGCCGCGCTGCTCTTCGGACCCGGACCCTTCGACACCCCTTCCGTTCAGATACGACTCGCCGCGACGGTGTTCCGCGGCTGCATGATGATCGCGCTCAACCTCTGGGTGACCCTGGGCCAGCCGACGCGGGATTTCATGCTTGGTGCGCCGGGGAATCCGAACGGTGGCGACGGGGACTCGCGGACGGCTTGAATCGATGGCAGGTGGGCTCCCGCCCCGTTGCGCCTGCGCGGCGAGTGCCTGTGGAAGGCCGGCGAATCCTTTATCCTGCGGGGCTGCCCCGGGAGCCGGTCAAGGTGCCAAGCACAGGCAAGACAACGCGGATGCCGCGCACGGCCACCTTCGCCTCGGCCGTCCGACTATGGTCGGGCATGCTGCTCGCCTCGGTGCTGGTGCTGGCCGCCTCACTCCTCCTGGGCGGGACCGACTCGACCATCGCCGCGTCGTGGCAGGCCCTCTTCAGCGCCGCCGATACACCGATGCACGCGATCGTCTGGGAGTTGCGCGTGCCGCGCAGCGTCGCGGCGTACGGCGTCGGCGGGCTGCTCGCGCTGTCCGGCTGCCTGATGCAGATTCTTGTGCGGAACCCGCTGGCCGACCCCTATACCCTCGGGCTGTCCGGTGGCGCCGCGGTGGGCGCCCTGGGCGCCATGCTTGCCGGCGCGGGTGCGTTAGCCGTCGCCGCCGGTGCGGCCGGCGGTGCGTTGTTCGCCTGCGTCGCGGTGTTCGTCCTCGCTCACCGCGATCTGCTGTCGCGCCAGCGCGCCGCGCATCGCGAAGATTCCACCGACCTCATCCTGATCGGCGTCATGCTCGCCGCGGGGCTGGGAGCCATCGTCAGCATGATGCTGGTGCTGGCGCCGGACAAGAACCTGCGCGGCATGTTGTTCTGGATGATGGGCGATCTGAGCGGCGTGGCGAACTGGTCGCTGCCCGTGCTCGCCCTGCTCGCATGCGTGCTGCTGGTCGCGCCGCTGGGTCGCCAGCTGAATCTGCTGATGCGCGGCGAAGAGTCGGCCAGCGCGCTCGGTGTGCGGCCGCCGGTCGTGAAGGCCGCGATTTTCGTCATCGCCTCGATCGCCACCGCGATCGCCGTGACCACGGCCGGCACGGTCGGCTTCGTCGGACTGGTGGTCCCGCATGCGTTACGCCGGCTGGTCGGCAACGATCAACGCGTGCTGATTCCCGCGTGCGCGCTGGGTGGCGGTACCGTCGTCACGGTCGCGGATACGCTGGCTCGTGTGGTCGCGGACCCGATCCAGCTCCCCGTCGGCGCGGTGATGGCGGTGATCGGCGTGCCGACTTTCATGTTCCTGCTGGTGCGCCGGCGATGACGACGCGCCTGACCACCGAATCCCTCAGTCTGACCGTGCGCGGAAGAGAACTGGTGCACGCGCTGGACATGAGCGTGGTACCGGGCCAGGTGTGGTGCGTGCTGGGCCCCAACGGCGCGGGCAAGTCCACGCTGCTGCGTACGCTGGCCGGCTTACGCGCGGCGGACGGCGGCCGGGTCCTGCTCGGCGGGCACGACATCGCCAACTACCGTCCGCTTGACCTCGCCCGACGTCGCGGCTTCCTTCCGCAGTCGGTGGTCGACGCGTTTTCGTTGTCGGTCCTGGATGCCGTGGTCTCCGCGACGCATCCCCGCCTGTCGTTCTGGGCGTGGGGCGACGAAGGGGACGACGCGGCGCGGCAGGCACTGGAAACCTTCGAGCTGGCCGAACTGACCGGCCGCGACGTCACCACGCTGTCCGGTGGCGAACGCCAGCGCGTGAACATCGCCACGCTCTTCGCGCAGGATGTCGACATGCTGCTGCTCGACGAACCGCTAACGTCGCTCGACCTGCACCACCAGATGAAGACGCTGCACGAGCTGATGCGCGTCGCCACGGACCACGGCAAGTCGGTGATCTACACCGTGCACGACATCAACCTGGCCTTCCAGCATGCGACGCATGCGGTGCTCATGGATGGCAAGGGCGGCGCTCTGGCCGGCCGAACGAACGACGTGATCACGAGCGGGCATCTCTCGGCCGCGTTCCGTCATCCCATCCACGGCGTCACGCTGGGCGACGAGCTGTTCTTCCGCGCCGAACGCCTCAACGGTGTCTCCCGATGATCCGTCCGCTCGCCCTGTTCGCCCTGCTGATCGCACTCCCCGCCTCCGCCTCGGTGACGGTGACCGATGACGCAGGGCGCACGGTCACCCTGCCAGCACCGGCGCAGCGCATCGTCAGCCTCGCGCCGAGCATCACCGATGCGCTGTTCGCGGCCGGTGCGGGGCCGTACGTGGTCGGTACCACACGCTACAGCGACCATCCCGCTGACGCGAAGCACATCGCGATCATCGGCGACGCGACCATGCTCGACCTCGAGCGCATCGTGGGACTGAAGCCGGACGTGATCGTCGTGTGGCGAAGCGGCACGCCCGCCGCGCAGGTCGAAAAGCTGTCGCGCCTGGGCGTGCCCGTGTTCTACGCCGAGACCACGCGCCTGGCGGACGTGGCCGCGGCCACCCGACGCTTCGGCAGGCTGGCCGGTACCGAGGCGGTGGCCGACCGCGACGCCGCCGCGTTCGAGGCCGAACTGGGCAGGCTTCGTACGGCTTACGCGGGCAAGCCGCGGCTCAAGGTTTTCTACCAGATCTGGGACCGGCCGCTGATGACGATCGGCCACGCCCAGATCATCGACGACGCGATCACGCTCTGCGGCGGCGTCAATGTCTTCGCCGACCTGACCCAGGCCGCGCCGACGGTCACGCGCGAGGCCGTCCTGGCGCGCGACCCTGACGTGATTCTCGGCGGCGGCGACGCCGGCGCATCGCTGGCGGAGTGGCGCAAGACCGGCTTCCTCGCCGCCGTGAGACACGGCAACGTCGTGCCCCTCGACGCGCCTACCCTGGCCCTGCCCTCGCCATCGATCCTGCCGGGCGTCGCCGAGTTGTGCCGGGTCATCGACGAAGCACGGAAACGGGCGGCTCACTGACGGTCCCATCATTGCGGTCGTCGTCACATTTGCCTGCCTAGACTCGGGACGACACGAAACGCTGATGGAAATACGCCCCATGCCAGGCGCTCCGGCCGGTCACAATCCCGATCTTTCCTGGCTCGACGGCGGCGGCGAGACCGGCGCGCTCATCCGTGCGTTCGATTGGGCGACCACCGACCTCGGGCCGCTCGAGGGATGGCCGCAGAGCCTGCGCACGACCACCGGCCTGCTGCTGCTTTCCCCCGTGCCCATCGTGCTGCTGTGGGGCGAGAAGGGCTACATGATCTACAACGACGCCTATTCCGTGTTTGCGGGAGGGCGCCATCCACAGCTGCTAGGCTCCGAAGTGCGCAAGGGCTGGGACGAGATCGCCGATTTCAACGACAACGTGATGCGCGTCGGCCTTGCCGGCGGCACGCTCGCGTACAAGGATCAGCAACTGACGCTGATCCGGCGCGGCCTGCCCGAGCCGGTCTGGATGAACCTCGACTACTCGCCGGTCGTCGACGAAAGCGGCAGCCCGGGCGGGGTCATCGCCATCGTGGTGGAAACCACCGAACGGGTCCGCGCCGAGCAGTCCATACGCGGCAACGAGGCGCGCCTGCGCTTCCTCGACACCTTGCGCGAATCCACCGCCAAATACACCGATGCCGACCAGTTGCTCGCGACGACGACGCGCATGCTCGCCAGGCATCTGGGCGTGTCCATCTGCGCCTACGCCGACATGGACGAGGACGAGAACGGTTTCACCATCCGCGGCGACTGGTGCGCCCCGGGCTCTCCAAGCATCGTCGGTCGCTACAAGCTGACGGACTTCGGCCGCCTCGCGGTGACCAGCCTGTCCGCGGGCAAGCCGTACATCGTCCGTGACAACCGGGCTGAGCTCCCGCCCGAGGAGTCCGAAGCGTTCCAGCAACTCGGGGCCAGCGCCACGATCTGCATGCCGCTGATCCGCGGCGGCCGGCTCACCGCGCTGATGGCGGTCCACGACCGCGAAGCCCGCGACTGGCAACCGGATGACCTCGCGCTGCTCTCCGAAGTGGTGGAACGGTCGTGGTCGCATATCGAACGCGTGCGTGCGGAGGCCGCCGTACGCGAGAGCGACCGTCGTTTCCGTGAAGCGCTCGAGGCCAAGGTCCACGAACGCACGGCGGCGCTGATGCAGGCCGAGGAGGCGCTCATGCAGGCGCAGAAAATGGAGGCGCTGGGCAACCTCACCGGCGGCATCGCGCACGACTTCAACAACCTGTTGATGGTCATTCAGGGCAGCCTCGAACTGCTGCGTGAGCGCCTGCCGGAGGAACCGCAGCTGTTGCGGCTGGTGGACAGCGCGCGCTCGGGCGCGGAGCGTGGAGCGGTGCTGACCCGGCGCATGCTCGCCTTCGCACGCCGGCAGGATCTGAAAGCCGAACGCATCGACCTTCGCGTGCTGGTCGAGGGCATGACCGAGCTGATGCAGCGTTCGCTCGGTCCGACGATCGTCATCGAAACCCGCTTCGGGCCGGGACCGGCGACGATCGAGGGCGATGCCAACCAGATCGAATCCGCCCTGCTCAACCTCGCCGTGAACGCGCGCGACGCGATGGACGGTGTGGGCACCATGGCCATCCATATCGACGGCGTCGACGTGGACCACGCGCATGGCCCGCTCGTCGCTGGTCGCTATGTGCGCCTGTCGCTGAGCGATACGGGCGCGGGTATGGACGACGCGACGCTGAAGCGGGCCACCGAGCCGTTTTTCACCACCAAGGGCGTCGGCAAGGGCACTGGCCTCGGTCTGTCGATGGTCCACGGGCTCGCCGAGCAACTGGGCGGCTCTCTCTTCCTTACCAGCCGTCCCGACGTGGGCACGACCGCCGAAATCTGGCTGCCCGCGACGGACGCCGACGCGGGTGCCGACCCGGCGCCGGTCACCGAGACGCCGGTCCTCATGCCTGCGAATCCCGTGCGGGAGCACTCGCCCTGCATTCTCGCCGTCGACGACGACGACCTGGTCCGGGCGACGACGGCCGAGATGCTGCAGGAGCTGGGTTACCGCGTGATCACCGCGCGCTCGGGAGCCGAAGCGCTCGGGCTGCTCGAGCGCACCCCGGTGGATCTCGTCCTCACCGACCACGCGATGCCGCAGATGACCGGCGCGCAGCTGGCCCAGCGTGTCCGCGAGCGGGATCCCTCACTGCCAGTGGTGATGGTCACCGGCTACGCCGACCTTGCCGGCGGCGCGCACATCGACATCCCGCGTCTGGCCAAACCCTTCTCGCAGAGTGCGCTCACCGACACCCTGGCGCGCGCTCTGAAGCGTGCGCAGGCCTGATCGCCAACGGGAGACCCATCTCTCCTCTGCATTCGCTTTCAGCGCACGTCTGAAGGCGATGTCACAGGGCTGGCGGATGACGCCGTGGTAAGGGCATCGCCGGAGAGTCGCAGATTGGCCGCGAGATAGTCGCGCATGGCAGGGTCCGGCGGTGTTTCGGCCATGCCGCCGAGATGGCGGTGCAGGGCATCGGCGATGAGGTACAGGCTTGCTTCCCGTGCCAGTGGCCGCTCGTTGCTGTGTCCGGCGGCCGGATCGACCAGCAATGTCACGTCACGATCCAGGTGTTTCAGCTGCGCCGCATAACCGAGTACACCGCGCAAGGCCACGCGCTGATCGTCGCCGCCGGCGATGATCGTCAGAGGGCGTCGCATACGCGTCGCGTTGGCCAGCGGCGACTCGTCGTGCATGCGTTGCAGCGTGCCCCTGTCACCCAGGCCAACCTGCGTCATCCAGAGTTCGAACGGCAGCGGCGACGAGAGCGAGTTGGCCTCCGTCGAACGCGTGATCCAGGCGATGTCCCAGGCAAAGTCCGATGGCGGCACGAGCGCCACACCCACCCGGAACAGTTCGGGCTGCCACGTCACGCCGAGCAACGCCGAATAACCACCGAACGACGCACCGACGATACCCACCCGGCGCGAATCACCGACTCCCGCGGCGAGCAGTGCGCGCACGCCCTCGACGATGTCGCGTTGCACGCGCCCGTTACCGAAGTCGCCCTGCGCGGCGAGCATATAGTCGCGGCCGAAACCGGTGGACCCGCGAAAGTTGGGCTCGAACACCGCATAGCCGCGATTCACCAGAAACTGCGAGACCCCCGTGCCGAATTCGTCGGCGGCGACATTGCCCCACGGACCGCCATGGACCAGGGCGACCAGTGGCAATGTCGCCGGGTCGGCCCCGGGCGGCACGCGGACGAAACCATGCAGGCGCATCCCGTCCGACGCCGTCCAGTCGAACGGCAGTTGCGTCGCCATCGACGCATCGGGAAGCCATGACGCCACGCCGCCGTCGCGGCCACGCAGCGGTGGCGTCGTGAGCACTTCGGTAAAGCGGTCGTGCGCGGGATCGAAGAGGTGGTACCGCGCATCCTGCTGCGCTCCACCCCGCTCGACGACGAGCCAGCGATGCGCGCCCCGCTGGAAGCGCAGCGCCTTGCCCGGAAACCGTGCGCGGATCCGGTCGACGCGCGCCTGCGTCGCGGGATCGAGCCCCTGCGCCGCCCATGCGATGCCGCGATACGCGAGGATCGTCGGGCGCCCGGTGGCAGGGTCCGCGGTCGCCTCGTCGACATCGGCCACCTGCGCGGGGTCGCCGGCAAGCGGCCGCATCGAACCGTCCGGCTCGAGTCGCTGCAGGCGACGGAGGCTGCCGCCGATGTCGCTCATGAAAAGGGCACGCGCATCGGCGTCCAGCACCGGCCACAGGGCGCAACGCCACATCGCATCGCACCGGAGCACGCGCTCCCGGTGTCCGTCGCGATCGATGCGCAACGTGTCGACACCGGCGCCATCGACCTGCTGCAGCCAGCCGAGGCGGCCATCGTCCGCTAATGCAAAGCCCGTGATCCTGCCCACCGCGTCGGCCAGCCGCTCCTGCTGACCATCGACCCGCACGCGGGAGAGGCGCCAGCCACCGGGCGCACCGTCGGCGTCCAGGACGCGCTCGCGAACGATGACCGCGGCGGGCGACGTTGCGTCCACCTCCATCACCTCACGCCCGCCCGGGCCGCTGAGTTCGACAAGGGTGCGCGTTCCCGCCTGCCCCGCCGTGGCCAGCGCGAAGAGATGTCGAGGCGACACCAGCAACAGCCAGCGCCCGTCGTGCGACCAGAGCAGATCCGTCGCGTCGCTGCCGGCCAGGACCTGGCGCGCCTCGCCGGCGTCGGTCGGGGCCAGCCACAGCGAGCGTCCGTCCTCCGGTCCGCGCAGCCACGCCATTTGCCGGCCGTCCGGGGAGAGGGACACCGCCGTTACGGACGGCCGAACCAGAAACGCCGCCCGCTCGAAGCGAGGCGACGCCGGTCGCGAGCGCTCGCGTCGCAGCGCGTCGGCGAAGGCGCGGTCACCCGCCAGCGCGGGCATCGCGAGGGCGAGCGCCATGAGCGCCCCGAACCATAGCCGGCACGAATTCATTACGGTCTCCTAGTAACGGATCAGACGGTGGCGGGAGTCGCCAACGGGCGAACCGCGCGCTCGGCGCGCGGCACGATCAACGCCAGACTGGCGACCGCGGGCAGCCCGACCAGCGCACAGGTCGCCGTCCAGGCCAGGCGACTGCCGAGGGACAGGCTGCGACGCCATGCGACCCACGCCCCGATCGACGCCGCGAAGAGCGACAACACCGCGGCGAGCCAGCGCATCGATTCGGGAACGGGAGGCGTCGCGTACTCGCGATATGGCGACGGCGTGGCGAACAGGCCGGTCGCCCGATCGCGCAAGGTGTAGAGGACCGGCGAGAACCACCAGCTGCGATATCGATAGAACACGGGGAAATCCGGATCCAGCGCGCGTGTCGCCACCGGAACCACGTCGCCCTGGTCGTCGACCCACAGCACCGTCTGGTACGGCGGCGCTCCGAGCATGTCGAAAGGACGGCGGCTGAAGGTGAACGAGACCAGATAGCCGTCGACCAGCTCGACCATCTCGGCGCGCGTCTGGTCGCCGGGCAGTCCCGGTATCGCCACGCGTTGTCGCGCCGCCGGCGGGACCGGCGCGTCGAGCAGATGCCTTCCGTCGAACACATAGAGCGCACGGTCGCTGAGGATCACCAGGCTTCCGCCCACCGGCTGCGTACCGAGCAGCCGCTCGCCTTTATCGACGACCAGACGCGGCACGATGCGTCCCACGCTCGCGACGTACTGATATAACGTCTGCCCTGCTATCAGTGCCACATCGCCCTTACCCATGCCGGGCAGGATGCCGGCAGGTGTCGCGATGGCGGGGAACGCCGCGTTGCCGGCACCCACACCGAGTTCGCCCGCGCGCCGGCCATCCGTGAGCCGCATGCCTTCGAAACGCATGCGGTCGTGGCTGAAAGTCCAGCGAATGCGCATGTCGGCGTCATCGAACGCGGTCGGCACGGTGTTGCTCATCTCCTGCCACGGCGTGACATCCGGCAGCTGCCGCTCGATCTCGTGCACGTCGGACAGCGACACCTGCTCACGCCAGATCGGCGCCTGTCCGTTACCCGCGTCGTGCAGGCCCGCCAGCATGCGTTCACGGCCGGTCATGCGTTCGGTTTCGACGAAGCCTCCGTGTGGGGGCGTCGCCATGTTCACCGGGTGGGTGCCTTGCATGATCCACGCGAGCTCGCCCATGAAGCCCAGCAGATTCAGCAACAGGTAGGCGGCGATCTGCACGGGAATGGCGGTCAGGACGATGGCCGGCAGCGAGCGCGGCGCCGCGCCCAGATCCGGTCGGAACGCGACAAGCAGAAGCGCCAGCAACCAGACGCAGGCCAGGCCCTGGACCGCGAGCAGCAGCGGGCCGCTGGCCTGCGCGACGAACAGCCAGAACAGGAAGACCAGCGCGCACGACGAATAGCGCCTGTCCGCGAGCACGCCGTACGCGCCGGCGAAGTAGCCGGCGCAACCGACCAACCCGGCGGCGACCGGTACGATCAGGTGACGCAGGTCCACCACGTGGCCCGTGCCGCGTGCCTGCCATGCCAGTGCGATGAGGACCGGCAGCACGACAGCGCAGGCGATCGCCGCGAGTCCCGCCCCGATCAGCGCGGCGGCGATACGACGGGGCGCGAGCGGGCGGTGCAGCAGGTTCAGCCACTGATTGGGCCGCCGCCATGTGCCGTACTGATGCAGCCCGAGCAGGATGCCGGTAAGCACGTAGCAGGCGCCGGTGATGCGAAAAACGTGGATCGGCTGCTGGCCCATGTCGACCAGCCGCATGAAGAAAGCCAGGGCCAGCAGGTGGGCGGTGGCGTAGAGCACGACCCAAAGGCGGTAACGCAGCCATTCGGCCTTGAGCAGGTCACGCATGATCGTTCTCCCTGTGCGACGCGTGGCGGTCACGCCGCGGTCGGCACGGCGTGGTGTTTGGAGAGGAAGCCGTTCACCGCGCGGTCCAGACTGACCGGCAGGCGATGGATATCGCGTGCGCCGCTGGCGCGCAGAAAATCGGCGAAGCCGTCGCCTTGGTCGAGCACGAGGTAATGCTCGATGCCGTCGATGCGCTGCGCGTCGAGCAACCCGGGAACGAGCCGCGGGTCGGGCCCGCGGAACGGGATGTCCGCCACCCAGTGCGCGACACGTGCGCGGAACTCGTCGGGAGGCGAGACATTCCTCAGCGCGCCGCGCTCCATGATGATGAGGTTGTCGGCCACGCGCTCGATCTCCTCCATCTGGTGGGAGCAGTAGATCACCGTGCAGCCCTCGACCGCGTTGGAATGCAGCAGCGTTTCCAGGAACGCGCGCTTGGCCACCACGTCGAGACCCAGGGTGGGCTCGTCGAGCACGAGCAACGCCGGACGCTGGGCCAGGCTCAGCGCGAGGTTGAATCCGGCCCGCTCGCCGCGCGACAGCTGCGAGACCTTCTGCGTGGGGCGTACGTGATAATGGCCGATGACCTCGTCGAACGCCGGCTGGCTCCAGGCCGCGTACTGGCGCCGCTGCATCGCGGTGACGGCAGCTACGGTCATCCATCCGGGCAGGGTGTGCTCCTCGTTGACGAAGCCGATCCGCTGCCGGTCTTCCGGGCGCAGGTCGCGACAGTCGCGACCGAGGATCCACGCATCGCCCGAGGTGGCCGGCAGGAAGCCGAGCAGGATGCGGAACAGCGTGGACTTGCCAGCGCCGTTCGCACCGACGATGGCGTGTATATTGCCCGGCGCGATGGCGAGATCGAGCTGGTCGATGGCGACCTTGCCACCGTAACGCTTGCTCAGCGCCCGTGTTTCGACGACGTAGTCGTTCGCGCGATGCATGTCGCTCCCCCGGAAATACATCAGGCCGACTTCCGGGTCAGCACGGCCAGCGCCTTGTCCAGGCGGCCCATGGCGCGCTCAGGCGGATAGTCCAGCGCCGCCACTTCATGCACGAAGGTCTGGATCGCTTCGTCCATGCGCCGGTCGCGCTCGTCCTCGCTCAGCCGCTGGCGAGGTGGCGCGACGTAGAGGCCGACGCCTTGTCGCGACTCCAGCCAGCCTTCCGCCGTCAGTTCGGCATAGGCTTTGGCCACCGTGTTCGGGTTGACCGTCAGCTGCTGGGCCAGACCGCGCACGCTGGGCAACTGCGCCCCCGGCTGCAGCTCTCCCGTGGCGATGCGTAAGCGCACGGCGTCGACGATCTGCTTGCCGATCGGACGGGGATCGCCGGTGGCGATCTGGATGGGAAGGGCCTGGGTACGAGCCATCGGAGTGCACCATGTGTACTAGTGCATGTAGTACAGCAAAAACGCGCCTGTCCCGTCAACAGGTCCGTATGCCGGCCAATCGTCCTGAGGCGCTGCGTCGGCGGCAATAACCAGCACGTGACGTACTGGCTATCGCCGCATCGGCGGCCCCCGCATGGCTTATAAGCCGCTTAGCCGGTTATTTCCCGGTATCGGCTTTCGGCGGCAGGCGGTAGCGCTGCTTGCTGTACGCCCAGCTCGGCCACAACGCATGCGCCAGCGCGGTCTTTTCCAGTGACGGATCCACCGCGACGGGGTCGAGCTTTTCGCCATTGGCGGAATACTCGTGATCGAGCAGGTAGTGGTACTGCGTCGGCGCCTGATTCGGGCGCAGAACGATCAGCTGGTCGCCCTTGAGATAACCGTAGTTGTCGCCGTACTGCATGATCGCGCGGTCCGGATAGCGCTGGGTCAGGTCCGCGCCGAGCATCGGATGCTCGCTGCGAATGCCGATCAGCGAGAGCAGCGTCGGCGCGAGGTCGACCTGGCTGACGATGTGATCGTCCTTCTTCACCGGCACGCCCGCGCCGAGGATCAGTGCCGGAATGTGGAAGTGACGCACCGGCACCAGGCTCGCGCCGAACACGCGTGCGTCGTGATCGGCAACGATCAGGAACACCGTGTGATTCCAGTACGGCGACTGCTTCGCACGCTCGAAGAAACGACCGATCGACCAGTCCGCGTAGCGCACCGCGTTGGCGTTGCTTGCCGGATCGCCTTCGGCCTTGATACGGCCGGCCGGGTACTCCCACGGCGTGTGATTGGACACGGAGAATGCGACGGTCAACGTGGACTTGTCACCGTCGTCGAGCAGACGCCGATGCAGTTCGTTGAACATGTCCTCGTCCGACGCGCCCCACGAACCCACGAACTGCGGACTGGTCTTGAACGTCGCACGGTCGACGACTTCATTGAAGCCGTTGCCATAGAAGAACGAGCGCATGTTGTCGAAGTGAGCTTCGCCGCCGTAGAGGAAGCGCGTGTGGTAACCGAACGTGTCGAGCAGCGCACCCAGGGTGAAGAAGTCGCGCTGGCTGCGCGGAAGCTTCAGGACGGCCTCGGCAGGGGTCGGCAGGAAACCCGTGGTCGTCGCCTCGAGGCCACGCGCGCTGCGCGTGCCCGTGGCGTACGTGCGCTCGAGCCACCAGCCTTCATTGGAGAGCTTGTCCAGCTCAGGGGTGTAACCGGCGCCGCCGAGGCTGCCGACGAACTGCGCACCCAGGCTCTCCTCGAGGATGATCACGAGGTTGAGCGGTTTGTCACCCTGACGCGTCGGCTCCTGCCGATGCAGGCTCGGGTATTGCGGGTCGATCGGCGCGCCGTCGAAACCGGCGGTCTGGCGCACGGTGCGGTTCATTTCGTCTTCCGGCATCTTGCCGTAGACGGCGGAGGCCGACCGCTCGTTACCCAGCGCCAGCGCGGCGTTGAGCACGTTGTAGAGCGAGTTCAGCGGCAGCGTGTTGACCATCGCGTCGTTGGTGAAGGCGACCTGCGAGGCATTCAGCGGACGATGCTGCAACGTGCCGCGGCCGGCCAGGAACAGCACGGCGAAGGCCAGCACCGTAACCACCGGGCGCAACCAGCCGCTTAGCGGCGCACGATCCGGCTGGCGGGTCGGCAGCAGACGGAAACCCAGCCAGGCGATCAGCGCGAAGACGATGAGGCCCGCGCCGACCGAGAGCTTGTAGCCCTGCCACAGCATGGAGGCGACTTCTCGGGGGCTGGTCAGGTATTCGAAGTAGAGACGGTTCGGACGCGTGTCGTATTCGGCGATGAACTGCGGCGTCGATACTTCGAGCAGCACGTAGAGCAGCCACCAGAAGCGCAACCACCATGCCGCGATCCGGGTGGGCCAGCGGCGGTGGCCCAGCCACGGCGAGAACAGCGCGGGAAGCGCAACCACCATGGCCAGCAGCGAGAGGTCGATGCGCCAGCCACCGAGCAGGATCGGCCAGAGGCCGCCCGCATCGTGGACGCGGGTCCACTGCCAGACGGACAGGCCGACGCGCGAAAGCGTCAGGAAGACGAGGACGGCGACGATGAAACGCCAGGTAAGCTTGCGCACGATGGAAGTCCGGACCGGGGCGTGGCGGGCCGCCACGCGTGGAAAAACGCCAGTTACAGGCGCATGACTCTACACTGTGCGCCCCACGAACGACTTACAGCCGGCTTTCATGCCGCCGCATGAGGATCCACGATGTTCAGACTGGCCGAAGCCAAGCCGATCGCCACCGGGCATGTCCGCGAGGTGTACCAGCATCCCGACGAGCCCGACCTGCTGATCAAGGTCATCGCCAGCGAATCGATCGAAGCGCGCTGGAACGCCGCCCCGTGGTATCGCCGCATGGCCCGCAGCGGGCCGTACAAGGACTTCGTGCGCGAGTTTCGCGAATACGTCAGCAGCATCTATACCGGCGGCTATGACGACGTGCCCATCGCCCGGGTCGTCGGCCTGGAGATGACGGACATCGGGCTGGGGCAGATCGTGGAGAAGGTGTGCCGGCCCGACGGTGGTCTGGCGCCTACCCTCCACGACTGGGTCAAGGCCGAGGGGTTCACCGCCGTAACGCAGAAGGAGCTGGAAAGTTTCCATGCGCGGCTGCTCAGCCATAACGTGATCGCCGCCGACCTGCATGCCTGGAACGTGGTGTACGGCGAGGATTCCCGCGGTGGGCCGAGGCTGGTGATGATCGATGGCTTCGGCGAGAAGAACATCATTCCGCACTGCTCGATGAATCGGGCGCACAACGCATCGCGGACCAACAAGAAGTACGAGCGGATGCTCAGGCGGACGAAGGCCGAGGCGCCGGCGCTTTGAGGCCTGGCAAGATTGCATCGCCAGCAGGGCTGGCTCCTACCAGAGCGCGGCATTTGGTGGGTGCCGTAGCCCTGTAGGAGCCAGCCCTGCTGGCGAAAGCTTCTAGCGATCGGTCACGAGCCCTGACGGCACGCATGCCGCTTTCGAAGCCGCCGAAGGCAGCAAGGAATACCGTAGCCCGTTGGCCAGCCCGACGAACACGACCCGCTCCTTCACCACGCAGTCGTCCAGCGCCTGCCCGGTCACCAGGAGCCAGCGATGCGACGGATCTTCCCTCTGCCAGGCACGCCCATCGGCCAGTTGCTCCGGACCGCTCCTGCTGAAGCCGAATTCCTTCACCGGCCGCACGGCCTGCAACAGGTTTTCCTCGCGCCACAACACCATGCCAAGCTGTCCGTCGGCGCCGATCAGCTGATCGGCGCGCATCATCACCTGTCGCGCCGATTCATTGGCATTCAACGCCGGGTAGGTCATCACCGGCCAGACGATCCAGCCCGCCGCCATGCCCACCAGCAACGCAATGACACCGCGTCGCGTCCGCCAGAGCGCCGCGCAGACGAGGAACAGCACACCGATCACCACCAGCGCGAGCCACAACGTATGGCCGCCATCGGTCAGCTCGTAGCGGGCGGCCATCTTCTGCGCCGCTCTGGGCTGCTTCAGCAGCGCCCACAGTCCGACGCCGCCAA
The DNA here is from genome assembly GCF_900167995.1 of Luteibacter sp. 22Crub2.1. Taxonomy (NCBI): domain Bacteria; kingdom Pseudomonadati; phylum Pseudomonadota; class Gammaproteobacteria; order Lysobacterales; family Rhodanobacteraceae; genus Luteibacter; species Luteibacter sp. 22Crub2.1. The sequence goes on along the minus strand of NZ_FUYT01000006.1, from coordinate 224,668 downwards.
ACACGGCGCCGCAGATTGCAGTGAGTGCCAGACAGAACCGCTGCAACCAGCGTGCCTTCAGCAACTCGCCGAGGTAAGGCGCGATCGCCAGCGCCAGCATCGGCAAGGCCGGCAGGATGTAGATCGCCCGCTTGCCCCGGGGAATCGAAAAGAACACCAGGATGAGCAGGAACGACACCAGCGGCATCCAGACGCGCGGCTCGCGCAGGCGCAACGCCTCGCGCCAGCGCGGCAGCATGAGGGGAATCAGCAGCCATACCGGCACCCATTCCTGCAGAATGACCCCAAGGAAGAACCACGGATACTCCGCGTGCTGCCAGGAGTTGGCGTACCGTTCCGCCGTCTGGCGGAACAGGATGTCCTGCACGTAGGCCAGGTATTCCGGGGTGCGCAGCCCGTACGCGGCGATCAGCATCGGCGCGAGCCAGAGCGACACGGCGATCAGGAAAGCCAGCGCACCGCCGGCCCAGCGCCAGCCGTCGCCCTGCGTGCGCGTGACGCCCGGCCATTGCCGGAAACGCATGACGCCGTAAGGAATCAACATCAGCAGCGCGACGATACCGACGCCCTTGGTGATCACCCCGAGCCCCGCCGCGAAGCACCCGAGCCAGTACATGCGCCAGCTCGGACCACGCAGGCAATGGATCAGGATGCCGACGTTGCCCAGCGTGATCCAGAACAGCGAGAGCGGATCGATCTGCGCATGCCGGATCACGTCGATGAACTGCATCGTCGACAGCACGACGATCGCCGCGTACAGACCGGTGCGAGCGTCCCAGAGACGGCGCCCGGCGTGCCAGACCAGCGCCAGCGTGCCCAGGCCCGATAACAGCGAGGTCAGCAGGAAGGCGCCACGCCAGCCACCGGTGAGCCACATCCACGCCGCCTCGGTCCACATGAGCATCGGCGGCTTGTCCGAGTAGAGCTCCATCCCACGATGAGGAAACAGCCACTGGCCGGATTCGAGCATTTGCCGCGCCACGAGAGCAAAGCGGGGTTCGTCAGGCGGCCACGGGTCGCGCAGTCCTATTCCCGCCGCCAGCACCGCCAGGGCGATGAGCATGAACCCGTAAAATTCACGTCGGGAGGATCGTTCGTCGTTCAAGTGCGGACATGGGACGGCGGCTGAGGTCGCGCCATCCTAGCCGACCTCTTGTGACAGACGCTTACAGACGCCTTATCAGGCGGCGTCGAGCTGAAAGAAGGCCACGCTGTCGACCAGTTCGCGCGCCCGTTGCTTCACGGCGTCGGCGGCCGCCGCGGCCTCTTCCACCAGGGCCGAATTGCTCTGGGTGACCTCGTCGATCTGACGCACGGCCTCGTTCACCTGAAGGATGCCCGCTGCCTGGGCGTCACTGACCGTGGCGATGGCACGCACGGAATGAGTCATGCGCTCGACGCCGCTGGAGAGTTCGGTCATGGCGCTGCCTGCGCTGCCGATGCGGCGGGCGCCGTCGGCGATCGTCTCGACCGATTCGTCCACCAGGAGGCGGATCTCGTTGGCCGCCTGCTTCGAGTGACCCGCCAGCGTGCGTACTTCCGCCGCGACGATATGAAAACCGCGTCCCGCCTCACCGGCACGTACCGCTTCCACGGCCGCGTTGAGTGCGAGGATGTGGGTCTGCGAGGCGATCCGGTCGATGACGGCGGTGATGTCGGCGATCCGGCCGGACACGTCGGCGATGCGGTCCATCGCGTCGACCGCGTCGCGCATGGCGACCTCGCCTTCCTGCGCGCCGAGCAACGATGCTTCCGCGATGCCGCGCGCCTCGCGCGCGTTCGCGGCATTGCCGTTCACGCTGCTCGTGAATTCCTGCATGGACGAGGCCGTCTCTTCGAGCGCGGCGGCCTGCTCGCTCGTGCGCGACGAGAGGTCCAGGTTGCCTTCGGCAATCTCACCGGTCGACTGCGAAATTTCTTCCGCCCCCTGGCGGATCGTCGTCACGACCTGGCGCAGCTGTCGGTTCATGCGGGCCAGTGCGCCCAGCAACTGCGCCGTCTCGTCACGGCCGTGGACGAGGATGTCAGTCGAAAGATCGCCTTCGGCCACGGCTTCCGCGACGGAGACGGCCCGACCGATCGGCCGCGTAATGCTCTGCGCGAGCAGCACGGTGATCACCACACCGAGCGCGACCGCGCCCAGCACGACCGCACCGAGCAGAATCAGGGCGGCGCGGAAGGCCGCGGCGCTTTCGTCCTCCAGACGAGCCGAGGTCGTCGCTGACTCCTTCTGCACCCGGGCCACGATGTCATCGATCGCGGCCGTCGGAGCGCGATCGATTCCCTTCACCAGGCCATCGACCACGTGCGCACTTCCCGGATTGGACGCCGCGTACTGGGCAAGCGCGGCAAGGTATTTCTCGCGCAGGGTGGCGTGCGTCGCTTCGATGGCGTCGATTTCGGCCACGGACGACCCCACGCCGGCCAGCTGCGCACGCAGCCGCTCCAGGTCCGCCTTCACGGCGTCCGCCTGCGTGCCGAACGCCGCGCGGTACTTCTGGAAGGCGGCGGGATCGGCACCGCGAAGCAACAGGTCCTTCCATTCCTGGACCTGCTTCTTGAAGTCGACCTGGGCCACGCGAGCGGTATCCGCCGCGGTGGAATAGGCCAGCGCCGTGCGGGCCGACGCCACCTGGACCTCGTGCATACGGGCAAGGCCGCGCCAGCCACCGATGCCGACGATGACCGTCGCGGCAAGGAGAATGGCGCCCAGGACGGCAAGCCGGGTGGCGATACGAAAGCGGTTGAACGACGTCATGAAGGGGACCGGGTGAAGACGCAGTCCGCTTGCATCGTGGGGGGATAGACCCTTTATCGGCACGGTCCACCACGCCTTGACCGGTATCGGCCGACGAAGATGTGAAGGCGCCCATTTCAATTTTCCGGAGCTGGCACGTCTAGGGTGTTCGCCGGTGCGGAAATCGGCGTTCGTCCCTGCCCGTACGGGCGCCGATTTCCCACCGTGCGACCATTGATACCCAGCCCCATGAACGCGGTCAGACACACCATGGACTCTTCCGAGGCAGGCGCCTCACCGGGGGGCAAGCGCGCCGCCCAGGTGGTCGCCCTGTTCCGCGAGCACAACCCGGCTCTTGTCGCCTTCCTGCGGGCACGGCTGAATTCGCTTGCCGACGCCCAGGAAGTGGCCCAGGAGGTCTATCTGAAGCTGCTGGCGCTGGACGACGCGACGAAGATCGATTCGCCGCGTGCGTTTCTGTTCCGTGCGGCCTCCAATCTGGCCGTGGACAAGCTGCGGATGCGTAACGTACGCGCCACGGCTCCGGTCGATCCCGATGCCGACGACTGGCATGTCACGCCGATTCCCGAACAACACGCGTCGGCCCATGAGCAATGGCGCGACCTGCGCCAGGCCCTGGACGAGTTGCCACCCAAGACCAGCCGCGCCTTCGTCATGCACGTGATCGACGGACGCGACTTCGCCTCCATCGCGAAGGACATGAAGCTCAGCGAGCGCATGGTGCGCTACCACGTCGGCAATGCCCTGGCGCATTGCCGCGAACGCCGCGACCGCGCGGAGAACCCCTCATGACCCTGACCCCCGTTAGCATCGATCGCCCTGTCGAACACACCGCCGCGGACTGGTGGGCCCAGCTGCGCGATCCCGACCTGCCCGAACAGGCGCTGCTGGACTGGAGCGACTGGCTCGAGGCCGATCCGCGCCATGCGGAAGCGTTCGAGCGCGCCTCGGCGCTGGCCGAGGCGGCGGGCGCCATGGCCCCGTCGCTGCGCGAACGCTTCGTGCAGCGTTACGCCCCGGCCCCGCTCCATCCGGATCGTGCAAGGCGGCCGCTCATCGCGCTGGCAGCCGCTGCGGTGGCGGCGCTGGCCCTGCTCGGGGCGGGCGCATTCATCGGCCTGCGTCCGTCCCATGAGGCATCCACCCGCCAGTACGCCAGCGAACGTGCCGGCCATCGCGACATCGACCTGCCCGATGGCTCCAGCATCGAGCTGGGGGGCGCGACCTCGGTAACCACCCGCTATGGCCACGACGAGCGGGCGATCGATCTGGATGCGGGCGAGGCCTTCTTCCGGGTGGCGCATGCCGAGCGTCCGTTCGTGGTCAATGCCGGCCCACTGCGTATTCGCGACCTCGGCACGGCGTTCAACGTGCGCCGCACCGGCGACCGGGTCACCGTGGCGGTGACCGAAGGCCGGGTGCAGGTATCGCCGACGGGGGCTCAGGGCGACGATGGCACCATCGAACTCGGTGCCGGGCGCGAAGTCTCATTCGATCCGGAGACTCACGCCATGCGCATTCTGGACGTGGATCCGGCCACGGCTACCGCGTGGCGCGGCCATCGGCTCGAATTCGTCAATGAACCACTGTCGTCCGTGGTCGACAACGTCAACCGTTACAGCAGCCGGCCCATCCGCCTCGCCGATCCGGCACTGGGCAAGCTGACGTTTACCGGCACCGTGCAGGTCGATACCATCGACAGCTGGGTGGCGGCCCTGCCCCGGGTGTTTCCGGTGCGCGTCGACACCTATACCGACCGGCTGGAACTCACCCGTCAGACCGCCATGACGCGGGGTGCCAGGCCGCGCTGAACACCACCGTTGGGGCCGCAGGTCTTGCAGTACTCGCTTCGCGGGCGCCGGCGCGCAATCACCGGCGCGCTGGCGTTGGTGCTCGCGCACGGCGCCGCCTGCGCCGCCGAGGTTCCGGCCGATGGTTTCAGTTCCGCTCCCGTGGCGTTCGCCATCGCGCCGCAGCCGCTGGCCACGGCGCTGCTGGCCTGGGGTAAACAGGCCAACGTACAGGTGCTCACCGCGTCCGGCTCCATCGCAAGCTGGCGATCCGGTGGTGCGCAGGGCGTTCTCACGCCGAACGCCGCCCTCGATGAACTGCTGCAGGGCACGGATCTCGAACGGGAGTCATATGACGCCCGCACGGTCGTCGTGCGCCAGCGGCAGAAGCCCGGCAACGCGACGCCGGCGCCCGGCGATCCGGCCGCCCCCTTCGATCCGGCGGATGTCGTTCCGCTGGCGACGGTCGACGTGCAGGGTCTGGTGCAGGACGGCGGTTTCAAGGCGGACACCACCCGAAGCGTCACGCGCAACGATGCCCACCTGACCGACGTGCCGCAGTCGATCTCGGTGGTGACACGCGACGTGATCGAGTCACAACAGGCGGTCGATATCGGCGATGTCGCGCGCTACGTCGCCGGTGTGCAGTACGTCGACGGTTATGGCGGCGCGCCGCTGTTTCTCATCCGCGGTTTCGATGCCGGCCATGGCATGACGGACGGCATGCCTAACGGCATCGCTCGCACCGAGGATCTGCCACCGCTGATCGGCATCGAACGTGTCGAAGTACTGCGCGGCCCCGAAGCCATTCTTGGCGACGCGTCGCAGAACAATAATTTCGGTGGCTCGGTCAACGTCGTGATGAAGCGGCCACAGGCCGAGACGGTGCGCACGATCACGTATTCACTGGGCAGGTACGACGGCGGCAGGCTCGGTATCGATCTCGCGGGCACCGCATCGAAGGACGGTTCAGTGACGTACCGCCTCGTCGCGGCGGGGCAGCGCGGCGAGAAAACCGACGAAGGCGATGGTGGCGGTCACGGCGCTTACGTCGCGCCCTCGCTCGCATGGCAAGGCGAACGCACACGTGTCATGGGCGGGCTGGAATTCGTGGACAACCGGGTCCCCGGACCGGAGCACACCGTCCTGCTCGGCGCCTCGCTGGCCTCCGCGTCGCCGTATCGCTCCGTCCCCGGCACACCGGGCGACACCTCGACCTACCGCACCGGACGCGCCGTGTTCGAGCTCGATCACGAGTTCGAGGACTGGACGTTCCACAGCCAGGGCCAGTACGTCCGCCAGCGCAGCGACGGCAACAGCTGGTCGTATGTATCGAGCGGTTTCGGTACGCAGAGCAACGTCCTGTCGGCCGTCGCGCGCTCGTTTCGCTACACCGGCACCTACTGGACCTGGCAGAACGACCTCACCCGCACGTTCCGCTACGGCGACGTCACGCACACGGTTCTGGTCGGCGTCGACCTCGCCCGCACCCACGCGGGTGACGGCGGCAGCGGCACGACAACCGAAACGGAAAGCGGCACCGACGAGGTCACCGATCGCGATGCCTACGTAACGACCCGTCCGCTGGCGTACGACCTGCGCACTGGCGCGACCATGTCCGCCAAATACAATGCGCTGATCGCGCCGGTGAGTACCACGGTGCAGACGCTGGGCGGTTCGTGGCAAACGAATGCCGGCGTCTACCTGCAGGATCAGGTCGCGATCGGCGACGACTGGAACGTCCTTGCCGCCCTGCGCCGAACGACCTATAAGCTGGAGACGCACTGGACCGATGGGTCTCCCCGCACGATCCGCAAGGCGCGCTGGATTCCCAAGCTGGGCGTCGTTTACAAGCTGACGCCCGGGATAGCGCTGTACGCCGACTCGTCGACGGGTTTCCAGCCGGACCCGCTGCTGGGTAAGGACGGCCAGCCGTTGCCCGTCGCCACGTCCCGCCAGGTGGAAGTCGGCGGCAAATTCGACCTGTTCGACCATCGCGCGCGACTGACCGCAGCGGTCTATCGCATCCATGTCGATCACAGCGTCGACCTGGTATCGCCGGAACCGCCGTTCTTCGCCACGCCCGGACCGGGCCAGACCAACCGCGGCGTGGAGCTGGAGTTTTCCGGTCGTGTCGCCGAGGGTCTCGATGTGCTGGCCAGCGTGACGGAAGCACGTATCCACAACAACGACGACACCCGCCCCACCGGTTCTCCAAGGCATCAGGCCGCCGCATGGGCGAGCTATCGTTTCGGCGACGGCGACACCAAACCCTGGGGCGTCGGCGCCGGCATCCTCGCCCGCAGCCGCAGCATCGGGCGGACCAGCGGCGACGGGCAGTACTTCGGCATTCCCGGCCAGGCCAGCGTGGAGACCAACGTGTCGCGTTATGGCAGGAACTGGCGGCTGACCCTGGGCGTGAAGAACCTCTTCGCCCGCACGCTGTACGCAGTGAATTTCGACGAGACCTTCGTACCTGTAAGGCAGGGGCGCGTCGTGCTGCTCTCGGGTTCGTACGACTTCTAGGCCTTCGCGAACGAGCGCAGGGCGACCTCGCAGGCTTCACGCCGGAACGTATCGCGTTCATCGCGGCCGCTGCTCGCCCCGATGCGCGGAATCTCGTAGCACCCGTCGATACCCGGGACGCCGCCATGCCGGCGCCAGAAGCGGTCGTAGGACGCCGCCGTGACACCCGCCCGACGATCCAGCGGATGCGCCTCACGGGACACGCCGCGCACCCGGTCGATGCCGAAATACGTCGCCAGCGCCCGAACCACCGCGAGCAGCAGGTCGCGCGGACGCAGGCCGCCCGTGGCCCGGGTGAACCGTGCGATCGCACCGCGCCCGAGGTAGGCCCACGACCCGCGCATGGCGCCGACCAGCAGGCCATCCGTTCCGCCGAACGTGATCGCACAGGAGGAAATCACCTCTTTGTCGCCGTTGAGCAGGAACAGGCCGAGTTCGCCCGTGGCTTCGTGCTCGGGCGCGCGCGCATGCAGATACGCCACCTCACCGCCACCGAGCGGCAGCGTCGCCAGGCGTACGTCGTGACCGCGGATCAGACGCTCTCGCAGGCGCTCCGGGAACTCGCGGGCGACAAACCGGTAATGCGCTTCGACGAGGCGGGCGCACGTCGCCAGATCGAAGTCGCGTGAGATGTAATGGCGCTGCCAGCGCTCATAGACGCGGGGATTGAGCTCAGCGGCCGCACGCATCGCCCGCGAGCGCCCAACCATGCCCAGCCATGCCGTCTGCCGCCGAAAGGCCGCGAGCGAACGAAGGAGATAGGTGAGGCGCCGTTCCGGAACCGCGCCTTTGCGTCGCAGGGAAGCACGGCGTCGCGCGTGGTCCAGCATCAGGGCCAGCGTGCCTCGCCGCTGGCGGGGCGTCGCCCAGGCCAGGGTCAGGTCGTGCATCGCTTGCGACTCGGGGTAAGGCGTCTGCATCTACCCAAGACGTCCGGGGATGCCGAAATTGAAACGCCCTCAGGGTGTGCGGCGCTTCCTGCGCTGGTCCTTCCAGACGATCCAGGCGCCCAGCAGGGTCATCAGGGCCAGACCGAACCACGTGATCGCGTAGGACAGATGGTTGTCGGGGAAAGCGATGACGGTCAGCCCGCCGACCGGACCTTCGTTACCCTCGCCGCGACCGGGCGAGGAAGCTGCGTCCGCGTCGACGAAATAGGGCGCGGTGTCGTCCAGACCCTTGGCCGCGGCGATCGCCGCCACGTCACGGGAATACCAGCGATCGCCCGCGGGGTCGTTGTCCTGCAGGAACGCACCCTTGGGTTCGCTGATCCGCAGCAGGCCGGAGATCGTGGTTTCACCGGCGGGGCCGGGGGTACAGGTGGCCTTACCGCCGCACCAGGTGGTGGACACGAAACCGCGGTTGACGATGACCGTGTCGCCCGAACGCGTACGCAGCGGGGTCATCAGCCACGAACCCATGCCCAGCTCCGTGCTGGCACGCACACGCACGCTCTTGTCCTGCAGGAACGTGCCGGTCAGCCTGACCCGGCGGTACTCGTCGTTGGCGGCGCTGACCACGGTCCACTGCCCACGCCCCGGCGCGGAGACCGGTTCCGCATGCACGCGCTGATCGACGCGGGCGATCAGGTCGTGTTTCCACGCGCGCCGATGCACCTGCCAGGTACCCAGGGCGACGAAAGCGACGAAAAGCACCGTGCCGAGCACCGCCAGCAAGGCCAGAACGAAGACGCCGCGCGGAGGGCGCGGCGTCGTGGCTTCGTTTGGAACGTTGGTGCTCAAGGCAGGTTCTTGACCTGTTGCTCGGTCATGTCATGCGACATACCCGGCATCATGTTGGCGTTCATGTGGAACATGACCCAGATGGAACCCGTGAGCGTGATGACCACCAGCACCAGAGTGAAGATCAGGGCCAGCATGTTCCAGCCACCCTCCGACTTCGTGTTCATGTGCAGGAAGTAGATCATGTGGACCACGATCTGGATGGCGGCGAAGAAGAGCACCACGATCGCAAGCGTCTGCGAGTTCGGGATGACCTTGCCCATCACGAGCCAGAACGGGATCGCGGTGAGGAACACGGCGAGGAAGAACCCCGTCATGTAGCCCTTCAGCGTGCTGTGGCTGGCACCGTCGTCGTGATCGTGGTGATCGTCGTGGTGGTGATCGTGCGATTCGATGTGCGCGCTCACGGCAGCACTCCCATCAGGTAAACGAAGGTGAAGACGCCGATCCAGACCACGTCGAGGAAGTGCCAGAACATCGAGAGGCACATGATGCGACGTTTGTTGGCGGCGGTCAGACCGAAGCGACCCACCTGGAACAGCAGCGTGACCAGCCAGATGCAGCCGAAGGTCACGTGCAGGCCGTGGGTGCCGACCAGGGTGAAGAACGAGGACAGGAACGCACTGCGCTGCGGACCGGCACCTTCGTGGATCAGGTGGGCGAACTCCCACATTTCGATGCCGAGGAAGGCCAGACCGAACAGACCGGTCACGACCAGCCACGCCATCATCGTACCCTTGCGATTCTTCTGCATCTCCAGCACGGCGAAGCCGTAAGTGATGGAAGACAGCAGCAGCATCGTGGTGTTGACGGCGACCAGCGGCAGCTCGAACAGGTCGGCACCCGAGGGGCCACCGGCGTAGCTGCGACCCAGCACGCCGTAGACGGCGAACAGGCAGGCGAAGATGAGGCAATCGCTCATCAGGTAGATCCAGAACCCGAGCAACGTTCCGTTGGCCGGGTGGTGATCTTCCTTCATCCAGAACTCGAGTTTCTGGCCATCCGCGACGACTGCGGGCGAAGCGTGATTATCAGACATGGGCGGCAAGCTCTTCCGTGCGGATGGCTTCGGTACGAGCCACTTCGTCGGCGGGGATGTAGTAGTCGCGCTTGTAGTTGAAGGTGTGCGTGATGGCGCTCACCAGCAGGCCGACGAAGGCCAGGCCGGCGATGAGGAACATGTGCCAGATCATGGCGAAGCCGACCACGAAGGCGAAGCCCGCGATGACGACTCCCGCTGCCGTGTTCTTCGGCATGTGGATCGGCAGGTAGCCACCGAGGCGACGCTCGTGACCGCGCTCCTTCATGTCCCACCAGGCATCCGAGTCATGGATGATCGGGGTGAACGCGAAGTTGTAGTCCGGCGGCGGCGACGAGGTCGACCACTCCAGGGTACGGCCGTGCCACGGATCGCCGGTGACGTCGCGCAGCTTCTCGCGGTTGCGGATGCTGACGAAGATCTGGATCAGGAACGAGGCGATACCCAGAGCGACCAGCACCGCGCCGAAGGCGGCGATACGGAACCAGATGGCAAGCGACGGATCTTCGAAGTGATTCATGCGGCGGGTGACGCCCATGAAACCCAGCACGTACAGCGGCATGAACGCGAAGTAGAAGCCGGTCAGCCAGAACCAGAACGAGCACTTGCCCCAGAACGGGTCGAGGCGGAAGCCGAAGGCCTTCGGGAACCAGTAGTTGATGGCGGCGAACACACCGAACACCACGCCGCCGATGATCACGTTATGGAAATGCGCGATCAGGAACAGCGAGTTGTGCAGCAGGAAGTCGGCCGGGGGCACGGCGAGCATGACGCCGGTCATGCCGCCGATCACGAAGGTGACCATGAAGCCCATCGTCCAGAGCATCGGCACGTCGAACTGGATGCGGCCACGGTACATCGTGAACAGCCAGTTGAAGATCTTCGCACCCGTCGGGATCGAGATGATCATCGTGGTGATGCCGAAGAACGAGTTGACGCTCGCGCCGGAACCCATGGTGAAGAAGTGGTGCAGCCAGACCAGGTACGACAGCACGGTGATGACCACGGTGGCGTAGACCATCGAGGCGTAACCGAACAGGCGCTTGCGGCTGAACGTCGAAACGATTTCCGAGAACACGCCGAACACCGGCAGCACCAGGATGTAGACCTCGGGATGACCCCAGATCCAGATCAGGTTGACGTACATCATGGCGTTGCCGCCGAAGTCCGTCGTGAAGAAGTTGGTACCGGCGTAGCGGTCGAGCGCGAGCAGCACCAGCACCGCCGTCAGCACCGGGAAGGCGGCGACGATCAGCACGTTGGTGCACAGCGAGGTCCAGGTGAAGACGGGCATCTTCATCATGGTCATGCCCGGCGCGCGCATCTTGACGATGGTGGCGATCAGGTTGATACCGGACAGCGTAGTGCCGACACCGGCCACCTGCAGCGACCATATGTAGTAGTCGACACCGACATCGGGACTGGCCGCGAGGCCGGACAGAGGCGGATAGGCCAGCCAGCCGGTACGCGCGAACTCACCGACGAACAGCGAGGCCATGACCAGCAGGCCGCCAGCGACCGTCATCCAGAAGCTGAAGTTGTTGAGGAACGGGAAAGCCACGTCGCGCGCGCCGATCTGCAGCGGCACCACGTAGTTCATCAGACCCGTGACCAGGGGCATCGCCACGAAGAAGATCATGATCACGCCGTGGGCGGTGAAGATCTGGTCGTAGTGATGAGGGGGCAGGAAACCGGGGTTGTCGCCGAAGGCGATGGCCTGCTGCATACGCATCATCAGCGCGTCCGCGAAGCCGCGGAGCAGCATGATGATGCCGAGCACCATGTACATGATGCCGATCTTCTTGTGGTCGATGCTGGTGAACCACTCTTTCCAGAGATAGCCCCACAGCTTGTACTTGGTGATCAGACCGAGCACCACGATGCCACCGAGGGCGACGCCCGCGAAGGTGGCGATCAGGATGGGCTCGTGGTACGGAATCGCATCGAGAGTGAGGCGTCCGAAGATCAGTTTGGCTAGATCGGGCATGTTCATTACCGGACTCGCTAAGGCTTGAATCGAAATCAGGCGGCCGCTGTTACAGCGGACGTCCGGCAGGGGTCATCGGCTGGCCGGCCACGCCGGCGCCGAGGCAGTAGGCACCGACATAGCGCGGGCCGGCATCGGCCAGACCTACCCGGGCGCGGGTCGCGGCGTCGAGCGAGGTCACGTTGTAGGTACCCACGACACCCTGCCCACCCTGCTTGTCGATCGCCATCATGTCGCTCTGGCACATGCGGTTCGACTCGACGCAGCGGTTGAGGATGGCGTTGTAGAGGTTGGGTGCCACGGTACCGTAGAAGTGCACCGGGTCCTTCTCGCTGGGCTGCTCGAGCTTGAGGTAATCCTCGCGGCTGAGCGTGTCGCCACTGGCCTTTGCCTTGGCGACCCAGCTGTCGAAGCCCTCATCGGACAGGCTATGGAAGGTGAAGCGCATGTCCGAGAAGCCGGCGCCGCTGTAATTGGCCGAAATGCCTTCGAAATCGCCGGTTTTGTTCATCACCGCGTGCAGCTTCGTCTCCATGCCGGGCATGGCATAGATCATGCCGGCCATCGACGGGACGAAGAACGCGTTCATGACGGACGAGGCCGTGATGTGGAACTCGATGGGGCGATCGACCGGGGCCGCCATCTCGTTGACCGTGGCGATGCCCTGTTCCGGGTAGAGGAACAGCCACTTCCAGTCCAGCGCCACGACCTCGACCACCAGCGGCTTGGTGCCGGGGGCGACGGGGCGGGTGGCATCGATCTGGTCGAGCGGACGATAGGGATCGAGCTTGTGCGTGCTGGTCCAGGTGATGGCGCCCAGCGCGATGATGATCAGCAGGGGAGCCGACCAGATCAGCAGCTCGAGGACCGTCGAGTGGTTCCAGTCCGGGTCGTAGCCCTTGTGATTCTTGTTCTTCTCGCTGTATTTCCAGGCGAAAAGGAAGGTCATCACGATCACGGGGATGATGATGATGAGCATCAGCACCACGGAGATCATGATCAGGTCGCGCTGCTGCCTCGCGATGTCGCCCGAAGGGCTGAACAGCACGGCATCGCAGCCCGAAAGCAACAGGGCAAGGGCGGGGATCAGCAATCCGCGCAACATCTTCAAGGACATTCGCATGATGGAGGCAACCGTGGGGACCATAAAATTTACGCTGAACGGGTGGGCAAGGCCATAGGACACATTGTCCCATGGTCTACGAGCCATTGACCTCAAGCTTCGCTATGCTGTAGCCAACTCTCCAGCCGGGCCGGGTACGATGACGACCATTTCGCAAGCGCATCAAGGGATTGCAGGCGTCGAACAGGACGTCCGCCGCCAGCACCAGACCAGCCACGCCCCGGTCGCCCCCGGCGAGATCGCCGTCGGTGTCGTCATCGGCCGCGCCTCGGAGTACTTCGACTTCTTCACATACGGCATCGCGTCCGTGCTGGTGTTCCCGTCGGTCTTCTTCCCGTTCCTCAGTCCGCTGGACGGGATCCTGCTGGCTTTTACGATCTTCTCGTTCGCCTTCATCGCCCGCCCGATCGGCACCACCCTGTTCATGGCGATACAGCGGACCTGGAGCCGCGGCACCAAGCTGACCGCCGCCCTCTTCCTGCTGGGCACCTCCACGGTCTGCATCGCCTTCCTGCCCGCCAATACCACCGGCGGTTACAAGGTCATCGTGATCCTGTCGCTGCTGCGCTTCTTGCAGGGCATTGCGCTCGGCGGCTCCTGGGATGGCCTGCCCTCGCTGCTTTCGCTCAACGCCCCCAAGGAAAAGCGGGGCTGGTACGCGATGCTGGGCCAGCTGGGCGCCCCGATGGGCTTCCTGATCGCCGGGTCGCTTTTCCTCTTCCTCAATACCCAGCTGTCCCGTGAAGACTTCCTCGGCTGGGGCTGGCGCTACCCGTTCTTCGTGGCCTTCGCCATCAACGTGGTGGCCCTGTTCGCCCGCCTGCGTCTGGTCGTGACCGAGGAGTACACCCAGTTGCTCGAAGAGGGCCAGCTGGAGCCAATCGGCATCATCGAGATGTTCCGGGCTCAGGGCTACAACCTGTTCATCGGCGCCTTCGCCGCCCTGGCCAGCTACGCGCTGTTCCACATCGTGACGATCTTCCCGCTGTCCTGGATCTCGCTGAACCGCTCGCAGGACATCAATAACGTCCTGATCGTGCAGATCGTCGGCGCCTTCGTGGCGGTCCTGGCTACCGTGGCCTCCGGTGTGCTGGCCGACAAGTTCGGGCGTCGCAACACCCTGGGCACCATGGCGGTGCTGATCGGCCTGTTCGCCATCGCCTCCCCGTGGCTTCTGGGCGGCGGCAAGGTGGCGCAGGATGCCTTCCTGCTGATCGGCTTCGCCCTGCTCGGCCTTTCCTACGGCCAGGCGGCCGGTACCGTCACCGCGAACTTCGCAAAGCGTTTCCGCTACACCGGCGCGGCGCTGACCTCCGACTTCGCCTGGCTGTTCGGCGCAGCCTTCGCCCCGCTGGTGGCACTGGGCCTGTCGATGCGGTTCGGCCTCGGCGCGGTCAGCATCTATCTGCTCTCGGGCGCCGCCTGCACCTTGTTGGCCCTGCGCATCAACCGCGCGCTGGAAACCGACCGCAACAAGGCCTGACGCGATGACCGGGGAGCGGCCACACGGCTCCCCGGTTACCGACAAGGCCGTCGGGGCCTTCGGAAATAGCCGCCCGATTCGCGTGCTCCGGCGCCGCCAGCTTGCCTTACGCTATGCGGCATGCTTTTCGACCTGCCCGACCACGACACCTTATACAGAGCGTTACTCGACCGTGACCCGGCTTACGACGGCCATGTCTTCGTCGGGGTCACCAGCACCGGCGTGTTCTGCCGGCTGACCTGCCCGGCCCGCAAACCGCTGCTCGAGAACACCCGCTTCTACGATTCGATCGCCGGCTGTTTCGAAGCCGGCTTCCGGCCGTGCCTGCGTTGTCGCCCCCTCGATCCCGTAGGCCAGCGCGAACCGATGGTCTCGGCCCTGCTGAAGCGGCTCGAGGACGATCCTGAGCAGATCTGGTCCGAGGACGACCTCACCGAACTGGGCTACGACCCCTCGACGGTGCGGCGCAGCTTCAAGCGCCACCTCGGCCTGACCTTTTTGGACATGGCCCGTCTTCGCCGGGCCGGACAAGGGGTGGACAAGCTGGCCGGCGGGGCCACCGTCATCGAGGCCCAGCAGTCGGCCGGGTACGAGTCTGGCAGCGGGTTCCGGGAGGCGATCGTACGCCTGCTCGGCGACGTGCCGGTGGCGCTTCGCGGGCGTGAGCTGCTCAGGGCCGACTGGATCGAGTCGCCCATCGGCACGATGCTGGCCGTGGCCGACTCGCACGCCCTGCATCTGCTGGAATTCTTCGACCGGACGGCGCTGCCGACCGAGCTGAAGAAGTTGCGCGAGTCCACCCGCTCGTCGATCGGATTCGGGCGCACGCCGGTGATCGACCGGATCGAGCGCGACCTGCGCGACTATTTCGCGGGCACGCGGCTGGTGTTCGAGACGCCGCTGGCCCTGCATGGCTCGGTGTTTACCAAAGCGGTGTGGGATGAACTGATCGCGATCCCGCCGGGGACGACGCGAAGCTATTCGGAGATCGCCGCCTCAGCGGGAAGACACACCGCGGTGCGTGCCGTGGCGCGTGCCAATGGAGCGAATCAGCTGGCGATCGTGATTCCGTGTCACCGGGTGATCGGCGCCGATGGATCGCTGACCGGGTATGGCGGCGGGCTGTGGCGCAAGGAATGGTTGTTGCGCCATGAGCGGAAAGTCATGGGACTGAGGTGAGGTTGCCGCGCCGAGGCGCGGATCGCTGCCAGGGGTCAGCGCCCACCGGTGGCTTGCAAGACGGCGCGGCCTTCAACCGATCACAGGATACGGTTCGTCCCCGAACGCCGCATCGTGGTAACCCTTCTTCCCGATAGCCCGTGCCATGTCGCTGCGGAAGTCGACACCCTCGCGCAGGCACGTCAGCACGAACGCGAAATCGCGTTTCGGCGTCCAACCCAGATCACGCGTCGCCCGCGCGCTGTCGTAAACGCGATCCAGCGACGGCAGCAAGCGCCAGTCACGCGCGGCGTACAGCGCATCCACGTCAGGATAGAGGCGACGCACCACCGAGGGCGCGTCGTGGCGTAACGCGTCCACGTCGTCCCGGGAAAACGGCGTGGTCGCCGAAACGATGTAGCGACCGAAGCGCAGCGCGGGTGCGCGATCGACAGCGAGCACGTGCGCGCCAACGACATCCTCGATATCGGCGCGCCGGTACAACAACTCGTTCGCCTGCATGTTCGCGGTATCGAACGCGTCGCGCACCTGTGCGCTGTCGTCATCCTCCGGGAAAAAACGCGAGGTGCGGAGCACGAGTACCGGCAGGCCATCCTTGCGTGCGACGAGTTCGCAAAGGTCCTCCGCGGCGATCTTCGTCGTGCCGTAGATGTTTTTCGGTACCGGCACGACGCCCTCATCGATCCAGGCGGCGGGCTCGCCGGGCGCCGGCGACAACGCTGCGCCGAAAGCACTCGTCGTGCTGGTGAAGACAAACGAGCTCACACCATGCAATACGGCAGCTTCGAGCAAGGCGAGGGTGCCCGCGACGTTGGTATCGACGAACTGTCGTTTTGAATGCGTGACGACGTGCGGTTTATGCAGGGTCGCGCCGTGGATCACAGCGGTCACGCCCGACATGGCGTCACGCACGAACGTCTCATCGGCGATAGAGCCTACGATGTCGGTGAAGGGCGAACGTTTGATGTCGAGGCCGCGTACCTCGCGACCCTCCGCTCGCAAGCGTCGCACCAGGGCTTCGCCGAGGTGTCCCGCACTACCGGTAACGAGAACGGTCATGCGCCGACCGCCTTACCAGATGAGGTCGTCCGGCACGACGAACTGCTTGTAGTAGTCGTCGTCATCGTCGCTGGCCGGCAGCGGATCGCCTTCCTTGCGGCCGTGGTCGAGCACGATCATGTCGGTCGCGCGGGCGTGGATCTTGTCCGCGGGCAGACGGGGAATCAGCTCGTAGCCGTCGCCGGCACGGGCGATGACCAGCGCCCCCGAGGCCAGCTGGTTGCGCAGCCACTCGCTGACGAAGATGCTGGCGATCTTGTCGCCGTCGTTGAAGCGATAGGCGATGTCGCCCTCGCGCTTGACCCTGGTGGTCTCGATGATCTGCCGGACCTGGGCGCGGATCTCCTTTGCCCGGGCCTCGGCATTGCGTTCGGCGGCCAGAGCCCGGTCGCGCTCGGCCCGCTCGGCCTGGAGGCGGCGGACGTCGACCTGATCGGCCGCATCCGGCGCGGGAGCCTTGCCCTGACGGGCCTTGGCCTGTTCACGGGCGACCTTGGCGACCTTGTCCTTCTTGACGAGGCCGGCCTTGAGAAGCTGTTCCTGGAGCGGATTGCGCATATCGGCGATTTCGTACGTGCGAGGTCCCCGATTCTAACGCCGAACGGGAGCGGCGGGACCGGGGCGTCACGCGGCCCTCAGAAGAACTCGACCTGCACCAGCAGGGGACGCCGGAACTCGCCACCGCGCACCGTCGGCTGGGTTTCACGCAGGCGCGCGTTGAACTGATACGAGCGGCCGGTGCCCACGGCGTTGACCAGGAACGGCACACCGGGCCGGAGCGTCGTCTTCGTATCGTCGCTGGCGATTTCGAGACCGACGTTCTTCGGGCCGGTCAGGGAGAAGAGCTCATCCAGTACAGGATCGGCGTCCGTCGCCTTACCGAAGGTAAAACTGGCGATCATCCCGACCGGCTCCGCGCAGGACTCCACCCTGAAATAGAACGGCACCCAGGGTGTGGCCCGCTCCGGGGTCGCGAAGTTGCCTACGTGATAGCGGCCCACGTCGACGGTCTGGTTGAGCGTGTCGCCGCTGATGCTGCAGGTGGGGCGCACGAAGTAGAGCTCGTAGATCTTCAGGTGGCGAAAGGCCCTGGTTCTGGCACCGTCGGGTTGATACGTCCACTGCTGAGCGATGGTCCGGGAATCGACGCGACCGAAGCGCACCGGGCCTGTCGTGCGCACGACGCGATACCCGATGTCCGCATCGTTGCTGCGAACCGGCTCACCGAGGCGGAAGGTCCGCTGGTAGCGGTGTGGGAAATACCGACGGTCACTCCCGTCGCGCTCTTCGATATACACCTCGATGCCGAAGCCCGACGGCTGCCCGTCGACCGTGAGCGTCACCATGCCGTCGTCGCGTGCCACGGTATAGTCGCCCTCGAAGGTCGCCTGCCCGCGCATGCATGTGGCCAGGATGTTGCCATCGCCATGCGCTTTTTCGTCCCGTACCTGCTGCCCCGGCGGCATGTCGTTCCACACCGTGATCTGCGCCGTCTGCCCAAGCTGATAATTGCCATCGGCCGACCAGTAGCAGCCATTCTCCGCCGCCATCGCGGGCGCGGCGAGCACAAGCAGCGGCAACACGCCCAGGGCGCGGTGCATCGTTCGGTAGTTCATCAGGCCTCGTTCCTTAAGGTGGGGAATTCACGACGGCGTCGTGGGTTGGAAAATGCGTGTCCAGCCAGGCGGACCAGCGACTGGCGCGGTGGATCAGGTCCGCGCGATAACGTGCGTTGTGACGTGGGGTCCGGGAGTGGTAGTTCGCCGCGCGCGTCCAAAGGTCGCCCGCGTCGTTGCGAAGATGTGCGCGGATACGCCAGGCCGCCAGGAGGTAGGGATAGCATCCGGGTGCGGCGACGTCGCGCGCCGAAATGCCGAAGCGCGACAGCTCGCGCAGGTAGGCGGTATTGAACTGCAGTGAGCCGACATCGTAGGTGCCGTTTTCGTTGCGGACCCATTGTCCGGGTTTGCCTGCCTCTTTCTCGGCAACGGCGAGGAGCAGGTTGGTCGGAACGTCGTACGCCAGCGAAGCGGCGAGCGAGCACGCCACCATCTCCTGGCGTTGCGGCGGGATGTCGGGCAGCGTATCGATCACGACGGGTTTCCTTCGCGGCGTTCCGCCACATCCGTGCCCGGACGTGTTTCACCGGCCGGTCCGAAAACGCTGCCACCGCGACGCACCGCGTCCGCACCGCGTGACACGCCGAACGGATCGGAACCCGGGGCGACGTGGAAAGGATCGCCCATACTGCTGCCGGACGCGGCCGAGCGGTGCACCGCATCCATCACGGACCCCGTGCGAGCGCTCGATGCGGCGCCCATACCGCCAGCCGGGCTGGCGCCGGGCACGCGCCCGGTCGCCGCCGCGATGGCCGCGCCGCCGCCGGTGGCGATCGCGCTGCCGATCACGCTCGCGGAACCCGCGAGCACACCGAGCTGCGACCCGGTCACCATCGTGTAGAAGAACTGCGGGATGCGAACGGCAAGCACGAGTACCAGGACCGATACGGCAAGCATCATCCCGAGGAAAAAGAACTGCGGATCCGCGGAATTCATGCTGACCGTCGAGATCCGGTCGATGACGCGATGACCACCTGCGCCGAGCAGGCCGAGCACCAGGACAGTGATGCCGACGGCCAGTGCATGTTTGTAATAGCTCACGGCAAGCTGCGAGGTCCACCGCGCCCCGCCGAACCCGAGCAGGAAGATGCCCGCGTAGCCAAGCAGCCATGCCATGACCAGCGCCACCAGGAACTGCGCGCCGACGATGGTGAGCAGGACGAGAATCAGCACCGCGATACCGCCTGCGAGAATCTGGTCGGGGTCGCTGCCGGTCCGGGTAGCGTCGAGGGTGCTGAAATAAGTCGCCAGCCCACGCGCGACGAAGCCGTCGGCATGGCGCCCGAAGGTAACTCGCCCCAGGTCATTCTCCATCTCGAAGAAGGAATCGACGATGTCGGCGATAAATCCGCCGTCACCCTGCCCGTCACTCGCGTTGATGAGCAACCAGTAGAACGTGCCGGTCACGATCATGAAGCGGATGAGTTCGATCAGCACTTCGCCGAGATCCTGCCGGAGAATCAGCATCCCCATGGTCCAGACCAGGCTCATCACCGCGAGCGACCAGAATAGCGTCTTCGCGGCGTCGAGGACCTGCGTTATGTCGAAGGCCTTCGCGATCGCGCCCTCCGCGGACGTGACCAGCTTGCCCGGCTCGATGTCCTGGCCAGCGGCCACGGCGGATGCGAACAGGAGAAGAACACCCAGAAGGACGGGAATGCGGCGCGGAGACGACATGGTGTACCTGAAGGATCGAGGGGTGAGCGGCGCCATGGCGCCGCGTCGTGGTCAGAGCATGGGAAGCGGACGGCTCGCCGCGCTCGCCGCCTTGTCGAGGCCTTCGCGCAGGTGTTTGCCCGTGGCGATGGCACGAGCCTCCTTGTCGGCGGCAGCCTGGGATTCGGCCGCGCGCGCGGATTCCGAGGCCAGCATCATCGAACGGATCTCGAGCATCTGGTTGGCCTGTGAACCGGCGATGGCGTTGGCGACCTGAAGCTGGCGGGCGTGACCTTTGACTTCTTTATTCATGCCTGCAAGTTCCTTGAGCGCTTGCGCGTCGTCCGCAATGCGGTCCTGCTCCAGATCGAGGCTCTTCACCAGCGCGTTGTTGGCCGCCTTGCGTGCACGCGATCCTTCGAAGCCGGCGTCCACCGCCTCTTTGTCGCCCGACCGACCGTAATAACTGGCCGCATCGCCGAAATGGGCTGCGTAAGCATCGCTTTTTCCGTGCTCGTGAATTTCCTTCAAAAGCTCCTGTATCGGCCGGGGTACGGGAATGATCTCCCCGTTTCCACCCTTGTTTATGATCAGGGTGAAGTCCAGATCCGCGTCGATCTCGGTGTTGATGATCGAGTTGTTCGATGTAATCGCGGTCGAGTTATCGATGTTATGTGTCGATTTGTCGATCTTCGTCGTCGATTTATCGATGTTGTTCGTGTAGTAATTGATCGTCCCGCTATCGTTCCTCGTCAACGTCTTCTGAATCTTCTTGAGCTGAAGGCTCTGCATGGCATTCATCACAAGGTTCGCCACGTCGATGACTGGCACGCCGGCCGAGGCGGTACCTGTGCATCCCACAGCCGCCACCATGACGACGGCGATCGCAAGCTTTCTGTGTCCTCTCATTGGACTTCCTCTCCTTTGGGTTGGGTTGACGCTCAGTAATCGAACGGTTTGTACGCCTGCCTGAAGGTCAGGTCCTTCACCGCCATCACGTTGAACCGGTAGCCCGGCCGAATCTTCAGCTCCGGCGCGTAACTCATGTTCTTGTCGATCATCTTCGAAGCCACCTCACCCACCTGGCGGGCCAGGCTCTCGCGCATCATCACGGCGCTGGAGGAGCCGAACGGGTCATCCCCGGGCCTGATACTCGACGATGTGAGCCCTGTCGCGATGCCCGACATCAGGATGGCGGAGGCGAACATGCGTGCGTAGTGGCGGTCCACCTTGTCGCTGAAGCCGGCGTATCCCGCCGAGTCGACACCTTCCATCGCACCGATATCCAACGCCTTGCCGTCCGGGAACACGATTCGCTGCCAGGCCACCAGCACCCGCGACTGACCCTCGATGACCTTATGGTTGTAGCGTCCGACCAGGCGCGACCCCTGCGGCACCAGACGATGGCGGCCGGTGGGCGTGTCGAACACGTCCTGGCTGACCTGGGCAATGATCTGGCCCGGAAGTTCGGAGTTGATGCCCGAGATCATCGTCGCCGGAATGACCGATCCGGCACGCAGTTCGAACGCCGTACGCGGCGCTTCCATGCCCGAATCGAGCAGCCAGCGATCCGCACCGGCCGCACGCGCGCTCGACCCGTCAAACGCGCTGTAGTCGCCCTCCGCATGCACCGGGATGCGCGTGTCCCGCTCGCGGGCTTCCTGCGCTTCCGCCTCACGCGCTTTGTCGGCTTCGTTTTCCTTGACCGGCGCGACATCGGGCGACGCGGGCTTGGTCAGGCCGGTACGTGCATGCATGGCGCTCTGGAACAGTTTCATGCGCTCTTTGGCCATCGTGTCGTCGGGCACACCGTTGCCGGCACTCCGGTCAGGCACCGGCGGTGCATCCGGGTCCGCGACCCGCGCGACGGGAAACGACACGGTTTGCTCGTCGGCGCCCGGCACCAGTCCGCCCGTCGCTCCACCCGCCAGCATCTGCTCGAGAAGCTGGCTGTTCTCGGGAAGCGCACCCGCCGCGGGCGGAGGATCCTCCTCCTTCTTCTGCCCGCGCTGGGCCGCGACCAGAGTGACGAGAATGACGAACACGACCATGACGCCGCCAATGATCAGCAGCGGTACGTTATTCACGCGCCGGACGCCCGCAGGCTTACCGGACGCGGCCGGCGGTGACGACGCCTCGCCGTCCGCATCACCGGGTTCGGGCATGGGAGTCTCCATCCGCTGGCTCACCCACGCCGCTCGATGACGATCTTGCGTTGCGCCATGCCGACGCCCGCCACCAGAACCGCCTTCTTGAACAGCGTATCGACGATGTAACGCCCGTCCTGCAGGCGGTAATTGACCATCACCTCTTCATCCTTCCGGAACAGGCTGCCGCTCTCGCGCACGACAAGGAGCGTGGGCGCCTCCCCTTGCGAGAACGTCGAAGGCATCTCGATGATCGTCTTCACGCCGTCGTTGTACACACGCGCCGGCTTGAACGGCGCATTGCCACTGATCCGGTAGCCGAAGTCCAGGTCGCCCAGGTATTCCTTCTTTTGCACGACCGTCGGCTTCACGGCCTGCGTGGCCGCGGCCTGACGCTTCATCGCCGCCCACTTGGCGTCCACCGAAGCCGGATAGGAGAACGCCACACGTGGCATGTATTCCGTGCGGTGCGAGCGCAGACGCAGGTGGTACGTGCGCCGGTCGGTCGTCACCATGAGCGATGTCTCCAGCCCGACGTCCAGCGGTTTGATCACGAGGTGCTGGACGGAGGTCGCGCCCGCGCCCGACAACGCAGGTTCGACCAGCCAGCGCACCGCGTCGCCGAGGTTCACCGAACTCACCTGCTCGCCCGGCTCGAGTTCGACGTCGCAGACCTGCATGACCGCGCAGACGATGCTCGGCTGCGACTGGCCGAACAGGAAGCGGACACTCCCGTCGGGTCCCGCCACCGGCTTGACGGAGGCGGACGTGCTAGCGATCCACTTTCGGGAGATGTCGAGCCCGGCCTTCTCCTGCGCGGTCAGCTTCGGGTTGTCCGCGGAAAAGAACTGGTTGGCGAGATCCGTCTCGGTGGTGGCCATGGCAAGGCTCGGTACGAGCCACGCCAGCGCGGCGAGGGTAGCTGCTGTTTTCATGTCGTGCCCGTCAGAACTGCTTGGACCAGGAGTAGTCCGAGATATAAATACCCAGCGGATTGAGGCGCAGTTGCTCCTCGTTGATGTCGCTTGCGATCGGCCGCGTCTCGACGTTGAGCAGCGCACGCATGCGATACGGTTTGCCCTGTACCTCGCCCCTGCGTGAGCGCTGCGTTTCGATCCAGTCCACCTGCCAGGTCGTCGCGGTCTGGGGGATCGCGGAGACGATCTCGACGTTCACGGTCTGCTTTTCCGCTCGCTTGAACGGGTTGGTTTCCGGATTGCCGTTGAGCCACGCCGTCATTTTCCGCGTCGACGCGCTTCCGGCATTCATCAGCGCATACACCTTGAAAATGGCCCGGCGCTGCATCGCGATATCCGGCGTCACCGTGCGCGCGTTGACGATGAATTCGGCGACCGAGGCGCGAATCACGCGCTGATCGATCTTCGCGGCCTTGTCGGCCGGCGCCACGGACATCGCTTCGCCCAGCTTGTTCACTTCGATCACGTACGGCACGAACTTCGACTGGCTGCCGATATAGACCACCCCGCCGACGGCGGCGAGGACGATCAGCAGGCTGATCAGCGCCACCGCCTGCCACAGCGTGCGCGACGCGATCAGGCTGCCGACGTGGGAATTCCAGGTACGGCGCGCGTTGAGATACGGATGGGCAAGCCCCGTGGCCGTCGTGGGGCGGAGGCTGCCCGCTCTTTTTCCCTGTTTCATGAGATGACTCCGTAGTCCTCGAGACGCAGACCTTTGAGCTCCAGCCACGGGTGCACCCAGGCATCGCCGTGACGACTTTCCAGCGTGCGGATGGTCGCGATCGATTCGCGGTCGGTGTGGCCGATGAAGGCCAGCGCGAGCGGACCGAGCGCGAGGTCGTAGAGACGACGCCCCTTGTCCGACATGTAGTAGTAATGCCGCTTCTGTACGGCGGTCGCGAGAATCTCGATCTGCCGGGTGTTCAGACCCATGCGGCGGTAGAGTGCCGTCGCGTCATCGTCGCGGGCGAAGGGATTGGGCAGGAAGATTCTGGTCGCCGTCGATTCGACGATGACGTCGAGGATCCCGGAGTTCGCGGCGTCGGACAGGCTCTGCGTCGCCATGATCACGATGCAGTTGGACTTGCGCAGCACCTTGAGCCACTCGCGGATCTTGGCCCTGAATACCGGATGCCCAAGCATCAGCCATGCCTCGTCGAGAATGATCGCCGCCGGCTGCCCGGTCAGCGATGTCTCGATGCGCCGGAACAGATAAAGCAGCACCGGCAGCACGAACTTGTCGCCGAGGTTGAGCAGGTCCTCGATCTCGAACACCGCGAAATCGGACAGGCGGAGGCCGTCCTGGGCGGCATCGAGCAGGTGCCCCATGGCGCCGTCCGCCGTATATATCCTCAGGGCTTCACGAATGGCTTCGTCCTGAATCATCAGCACGAACTCCGACAGCGTGGTCGCACCCGAGCGGTGCATGGCGGTGAGCGCGTTGCCGATCTCGTTTCTCTGTGCCGGCGTGGTCTGAACGCCGTTCAAGGCCAGCATGCTGTCGATCCATTCCATGGCCCACGCCCGGTCCGACTTGGTCGTCAGGAACTGCAGCGGACAGAAGGCCAGCGTCTCGTCGTCACCACCCACATCGAAGTGCAGCCCGCGGCATGCCCTGACCAAGGGATACAGTGACAGGCCCTTGTCGAAGCAGTAGAGCGACATGCCGCGATAACGGCGCAGCTGTGCCGCGATAAGGCCGAGGTGAGTCGACTTACCGGAACCCGTCGGACCGAAGAGAAACGTATGGCCCAGATCGTTGACATGCAGATTGAGGCGAAACGGCGTCGCCCCCTGCGTCACGCATTGCATCAGCGGTGGCGACGAGGGTGGGTACATCGGGCACGGGGCTTCCGCCTGCCCCGTCCAGATCGTGGACGACGGCAACAGGTCGGCGAGGTTCAGCGTATTGATCTGCGGCCGGCGTACGTTCTCCACGCCGTGTCCCGGCATGCTGCCGAGCAAGGCATCCATCGTGTTGACGGTCTCGACCCGCGCCGCGAAACCGCGCGCATTGATCGCCTTCTCGACCTGGCGCACCGAGCGCTCCAGTCTGGACCGGTCGTCGTCGGACACGACGACCACGCTGGTGTAGTAGCCCTGCGCGACGAGCCCGCTGTTGATCTCCGCGATCGCCGCCTCGGCGTCGTGCATCATGGACAGCGCGTCGTAGTTCACGGAGCCGGTGCTGGTCTGAAAGATCTGGTCGAAGAAGCCACGCACCTTCTGCCGCCACTTCTTGCGGAACTTCTCCATTTCGCGAAGGGCTTCGTGCGGGTCCATGAATATGAAGCGGTTGGACCAGCGGTAGGCACTCGGCAGTTCGGCCAGCGACGCCAGGATCCCGGGATAGGACTCCAGCGGAAATCCCTCGATCGCCACCACCTGCACGAACCGCCGGCCGATACGCGGCGCCACACCCGCCCAGATTTCCTGACCGCCGACCAGCGCGTCCACGTAGACCGGATTGGCCGGCAGCGCGATCGGATGATCCAGACCCGTCACGCAGTACTGCAGCCAGCGCAGGAAGTCGTCATGGACTTCCTCGCGCCCTTCCTCGGTGGTATGCCGGTTGCCCTTGAGCCGATCCATGCGGAAGACGCCGGACAGTCGGCTCTCGAAGCTGCGGCACTCCCGCTGGAAATCGGCGATGAGGCTATAGGTACGCTCCGCCTTTCCCGCCACTTCGGTGTCGTCGTCGAACATCATCTCGACGAACTTCCGCTGCGCCACCTGCGGCGGGAACCAGGTGAGGGTCATCACCAGATAGCCCTCGTACGTGGTTCCCAGGCTGCGGAACAGACGCCGCCGTTCTTCGTCGATGGCTGCGGATACCGGGTCCGGGAACGCCGAACGTCCGGCGTCCGCATAGTCCTGCGCGGGGCGCCGGACGGCGTCCACGTGCAACATCCAGCCGTTGCCCAGACGTGACAGTGCCTGGTTGACCCGCATGGAAACCGTTTCACGCTGCTCGTCGGTGCTGCTGGCCGCGTCGTCGCCCGTGAAGACCCACGCCGCCATCAGCGCACCGTTCTTGCACACGATGACGCCATCGTCGACCAAGGCCGCGTAGTTCAGCAGGTCCGACACGGCCTGCCCGTGCGGGCGGTAATGGTTGAGCCTGGGCTCCGCATCCAGACGCCGGATGCGCAGCAACAGCAGGGTGACGAGGATGGCGACCACGATCGCCATCCCCGCGATGATCCACACCATCATCGGTACTGCGCCTCCTCGGCCGGTCCGTTCGTACGGAACGGCGTCGAACGCGGGGGGTAGTACTCCCGATAGCGGCGTTGCCGCAGGTAGACCTTCCGCATCTTCGGGTCGGCTTTGGCCATCAGGCGGAAGGCGTACAAGGCCCCGAACCACAACAACGTACCGAAGACGCCCGCTTTCATCTCCTGCGCCGAAAAAATGAGTGCAGCGGCGGTAAGGCCGCTGAACATGACCAGTTCGCGGTCTCCTCCCAGCACCAGGTTGTCACGGTTTCCTGCGCGACGAATCGGGACGGTGCGGATCGCCATTACGCCACCGTTTCGCGGAGGTAAGTTCCCACGGCTACGTCGACGCCTCTTTGGTACGGACCAACCCGCCCTACGCCCTGCGCTTTGGTTGCCCACTTGCCGCCCAGCATCGTGACGACCGAGCCCGCCTGGACGATGACCGCCACTACCAGAATGATGAAAACCATCGTCCGGAGGAAGCCACTGATCTCGCCTCCGAAGATAAGCATGGCTCCGCAACCGATGATGCCGACCAGAGAGATCACGAACGGCACCGGACCGGTCATCGAATCATAGAAGACCTCCATACCTTTCTCGTACGGAAGCACATCCGTTTCGCCAGCGGCAAAGCAAGGTATCGCGTAGAGACACATTGCGAGCGATATCGCGACGATTGCGTACAACTTGTCGCGCATAGGCGACCGGACTTGATTCGACATTGTTTCCTCCATATTCGATTTAAAGATGACGCAGCACATATCGCCCATCCTCGTAGCCATCCACGGCAACGATTTCCTGGACGCGACGGCCGCTCGGGGTGCGCGTGATGTGAACGAGCAAATGGACCGATTCGCCGATTAGCGGCTCGATCGGGCGTGGTGCATCCCGATGCATGCTGATGAGCATCGCCAGCCGCGACAGCCCGGCTCGTGCATCGTTGGCGTGCAGCGTGGCGGCGCCGCCTTCGTGGCCGGTGTTCCACGCCATCAGCAGATCGAGCGCCTCCGGCCCACGCACCTCGCCGACCAGGATGCGATCCGGGCGCATGCGTAACGAGGTGCGAAGCAACTGGGTCATGCCGACTTCGTACGAGGTGCGGTACTGCACGAAGTTCTCGGCGGCGCACTGGATCTCGCCGGTGTCCTCGATGATGAAGACGCGCTCGCGCTTAT
This sequence comes from Luteibacter sp. 22Crub2.1, assembly GCF_900167995.1. NCBI lineage: Bacteria > Pseudomonadati > Pseudomonadota > Gammaproteobacteria > Lysobacterales > Rhodanobacteraceae > Luteibacter > Luteibacter sp. 22Crub2.1. The sequence continues at coordinate 197,184 of NZ_FUYT01000006.1, read as the reverse complement.
CGAGCTCGACCATCTCGCGGATGATGGCGTTGATCAGCGTCGTCTTGCCCGAACCGGTGCCGCCGATGACGAGAATGTTCCGGTGCAGGCGGATGGCGTCGAGCAGCACCTCGCGGTGCGCCGCTGACATCGCGCCGTCGGCAACGTACTGCGCCAGACTGAAGATCGACACCGCCTTCTTACGCAGTGCGAAGGTCGGCGCCGCCACGATGGGCGGCAATTGCGCGGCGAAGCGCGAACCGTCCAGCGGGAATTCGGACTCCAGCACCGGCTGTGCGCGCGTGATCTCCTTACCGTAATACCCGGCCGTGGTCTTGATGATCGCCTCCGACTGACTGGGGCGCATCGTGCCGATACAACGCATGCCCTCACCGAGGCGCTCCTGCCACAGGCGGTGATCGGCGTTGAGCATGATTTCAATGGTCTTCGGGTCGGCGAACGCGCTGAGAAAGGAGTCGCCGAGATCCCGCATCAGTTTTTCGCGCGCCCGTTCGCGCAACACGGCGGAGTGACCGCCGGCATGTCCCTGTTCCATGGTGATGGTGTCGCTGGTGGCGTCGGGGCGACCTTCGTGGTCGCACCGCGACGCGGTTCTGTCACGGGCGCGTTCCCTGCCCGTACCTCAGTTCGTTTCGTCAGGACGCGTCATCGCGGCTTGCGATCTCTGCCTCCTCTTCGCAGGGCGATCTCACCGCACGATGCAGGCCGTGCAAGGGCAGGCTTTCGAGCGACGGTGGCAAGGCGATACGGCAGCTGCCGCCCGGCCAGCTGACGCGCAGGCGTGCTCCTGCCGGCGCACCGCGCGTGAAGATCTTGCTGCCCTGACCCACGACGCCCACCGTCTTTCCGCCTTCGTCGAAGACGGACGCACCGAAGGGCAATGGGTCGCCCCCGGGTTGGGTGGCGTGGATGAGCACCGCCTTCGCCTGCTCGGTCTCGTAGTCCAGCCGCGCGATCGCTCCCGCGCGTGGCGCCACCGCCTCACTCGTGCTGCGCAGATGAACGTCGTGCGACGCCCCGCGCGGGTCGATCGCGACGTGATTCAGCTGGTACGGCTGCAGCCCCCGGATCACCGCGTTGCCGTGGCGATCGAGACGCACGCCGGTGTGGCTCTCGATGCGCGCGCCCACGGCTCCCGGCGCGTGAACGATGGCATTGGTTTCGCCCAGTTCCTGGGTGAACGTGATGCCGTCGCGGTGGGCCAGCACGGCGCCCGTCGCGCCCAGCGCATACTGGCTCGAGCCAGCGCCGGAGCGACTGACGCCGGCGCGGTAGACACCGGCGTAGCCACGATAGGCAAGGTTGGCCGAACCGGTGTTGCGCGCGGCCCGCCGGGGCGTTTCGATACGGCTCGCCGCCAGCGCATAGGTCAGGTCGTCGTCGCCGGCGATCCTGCCGTTGATGTTCGCCGTCAGCGCGCCATCGCCTGCGTTGCTCCGGTTGTACGACAGCCCGAGGTTCGGTGCCGCTGCCGCACGACCCAGCGGCACGTTGAACGACACGTAGAGCATGGTGTCCGTGCCACCGCGCGGGCGGCCGCCGAAAACGCCGCCCAGCGCGCTGCCGACACGCGAGCGTTGCAATGACACGTTGTAGAAAGCCGAACGCAGTGAGCCCGCATAGCCCAGGGTGTAATCGAGCCCCCGAGACCGACTCCCCCAGTAGTCGACGACGGAGCCGGTGAGGGAGAGCCGCCCCGTTCCGACGGTCTGGCCGAGGTTGGCGTCGAAGCGGCTGCGCTCGCCGCCCACGGGGTCGCCCGTGATGCCACGTCGGAGACGCGAGCGCAGGCGGGCCGCGTCCGTCACGCCCAGATAGTCGCGGGTGGAGAATCGATACGCGGCGACACCGAAGCTCGTACCCGTCGCGGCCAGCGTGCGGCTGTAGCGCAGCCGTGTGCTCAGCCCGCGATGGACGCGGCCGGAGCGGGTCGCCGCGCGCGAGCCGGTCACATCCAGCGCCACGGCGCCGAAGGGAAGATTCATCGCCGCGCCGATCAGGCCGGCGGCGTAACTGTTCGACAACGTACCTCCCGCGTACAGCGTGCTGTTGACGGTCGCGCCGTACTGCATCGTCGCCTGGGCGATGAACGGTGTTTCCGGGACGGACGCCTCGTCCACCTGCCCCGCCCAGAAGGCAAAGCGCGATGTGCCCTCGCGCAGCATCTGGGGTACGGCCGTATAGGGCACCAGCGACGTCTTCGTGCGGCCATCCGCTTCGGTCACGGTGACTTCGAGGTCGCTGCCGTAGCCCGTGGGATAGAGGTCGTCGATCTCGAACGGACCGGGTGCCACCGTGCTGCTGTGGATGACGTAGCCGTTCTGGCGAACGGTGACCTGCGCATTGCCCTCGGCCACGCCGCGAATGACCGGCGCATAGCCGCGCTGCGATGCGGGCAGCATGCGTTGATCGCTGGCGATGCCAAGCCCGCGGATGCGCACGCTGTCGAGAATGTCACCCGCGGTATAGGTCTCGCCGACGGTGAGCTGGGCGCGCAGATCGGTGAGGTCGTGTTGCGCATGCACCAGCGTGTTGCGCCATTGACGTCGGCCGGCGGATACCGCCAGGCCGCCGTTGTGCCGGATACGCCAGCCACCGAGATTGACGCCCGCATTCACGCCGACGTAGCTGGCCGTCGACTGGCGCCCCTGCGTGCGTATCCGATAGGTGTTGGCGTTGTAGTTGAGCATCGCGGCGTTTTCGCCGGCGTCCCAGAGTTCGGGCGCGACATAGCCACGCGGCCGTGAGGCGAGGAAGGCCTGCGGCAAGGTCACGCGCAGGATCTGTTCGGATTCGTCGAAGTCGACCGTCGCGCCCGGCACGATCGTGTCCAGCGTTCCGCAGGTCGCATCGTGTGCGGGTATGTCGCCGACACGGCGCGCTTCGAGTTTTTCCGTATCGAGCCCGAGACGCAGAAGCGTCGGCCGGTCGAAGCACGGCCTGGCGCTCTCGCTCCCCGCGATCTCACGGAAGACGATGTCGTAGGTGCCAGGCACCGGCTCGCCGTTGAGCAGGATGTGAGGCTGATAGACGCCGGGCAGCGTCACATTGCCCCGCTCGAAGCGGGACAGGTCGATCGCACCACCGGTGGAGTGGATGAAGTCGGGATTGAACGCGGCCTGCGGCGCACCCGGATCGAGGGCGGCCGCGTCCGCCGAGGCGCAACCGGCCAGCGCGAAGGCGACAGCAAGCGGCCGCCGGGGCAGCCGTGGGCGACGGACAGCGGTGATCATCGTGCGTCGATCGTCGTGCTGTGCGGCACGAAGCCGCCATAGTCGTTGATGCTCTGGTAACGCACGTCGACACGAGGCGCTTTCAGCGGCTTCGGCAGCGGCGGCGAAAGCGACGCGTGCGGGGCGATCGACAAGGGCTCGGCTTCGATGGTCTCGCCCTCGGAAACGAGGCGAAGCTCGTTGAGGCTGACGTGATAGTCACTGTGGTTGGTGACCGACAACACCCCGTCGCGCGACAAGCCCCACGACAGGTCTTCCGCGGCCGCGGCGGCCGAGCCCTTCAGGCCCTTGGGTCGATAAAACAGTTTGAGGCGGTAACGGAAAGCGAGCTGGATCGTATTGGCGTCGCCGGCGCTCTCGGCCTTGGGTGGCACTTCGAGGACGTTGAGCCAGAACTGCGATTCACGATCGCCCGGCACCGTCCCTTCGGTGAACGAGATACGGAGGGTTTGCGATTTGCCCGACTCGACGCGCGAGATCGGCGGAGTCAGGTTGAACGGAACGTCGACATGCTCGGGCGTGGAGCGCGCGTCACCATCGTCGATCCATGCCTGGGCAAGCACGGGCAGCGTACCCTTGTTGGTCAGTTTGACGGCGATCTCCCTCTCGCCAGCCTGATAGACATAGCGTGTCGCATTCATGACCACGCCCGCCCCGGCAGGCGCGGGGGCAAGCAGCAGCAGCGCGGCAAGCACACACGCTGGCAGGCCGGGATTCCATTTCATTGCGTGCATCCGGAGTCGTTCCTTCACGTAAACAGTGCGACCGCCGGCCAGGCCGGCGGTCGACTTCCTTCCTTAGTTCTCGAAGCGGACGGTGTAGGTCACCGAGCTGTTGGCGTCACCCGCCGTGATGTTTCCCGTGCGCTGGTACGAAGCCGAATAGGCCAGCAGGGCCTGGTTGCCGACGACGACTTCCTTGACGCTATCCTGCTTGTCGTTCCAGATGTCGATCGGCTGACCGTTCTTGTCGAACAGACGAATCTGCACACCCGTCGCGGCGCCGACGGTCTTCAGCGCGCCCGTGGCCGGATCCACCGTCGAGCCGGTGTCGTAGCTCGCCCACACCTTAGTTCCGTCCGCGCAGGTGGTTTCGCCGGCTTTACCGATGTAGATGCGGTAGCCCGTGTTGCCCGAGGTATCGCCGACGTTGGTGAAGTCGGCCGCGTTGACCGCGCCGATGTTGACGGTGAAGTCCGGGCCATTGCCCGGCGCACCGCCGTCGACCGTGCAGGTGACGTTCGTGATGGAGCCGGTGAACGTGATGGTGCCCGTCGAGGCGAACGCCGACGGAGCGGCGAGACCCGCGATGAGCAGCGCGGAAGTGATTGCTTTGAGGTTCATCCAATTAACCCTTTTCAGATCTTGAGAAGCGGTCCCTGCGGGACCGCCGGCCTGGGGAGACACGGGGTCACCCCGCGCATCACGCAGCCGAGCTCGACTACGCGAGCGCTCTGAGAAGTCTGTCGGATATCTCCGACATGGCATATGGAATAAAACTCAAAAATCCGTTTTTTTTCGGATCTATCGTACGCCGCCGGTCGGGAATGGGCGCGATTCTCATGACACGACATCTCACGACGTGCTAGGCGCACGACGCCATGTAGGAGCGCGCCCTGCGCGCGAAAAGCCAACGAAGCGCAGACGCGGTACACCTTCACCGCTTCGTTGGCTTTTCGCGCGCAAGGCGCGCTCCTACCGGATGACGTTGTTTATTGACCGATCTTGCGCAATGGCTTGCCGCTCATCAGGTTGCGTTCGATCTGCTCGAGGGTGACGCCCTTGGTCTCCGGCACCAGGAAGAAGGTGACGAAAATGAAGAGCGCATTGAGCGCCGCGTACAGCCAGAAGGTCTGGGCGTTGCCGATACCGCTGAGCAGGCTCAGGAACGTGGCACCGACGATCATGTTGGTGACCCAGTTGGTGAACGTCGACGCGGCGATACCGAAGTCACGTCCCTTCAGGGGCTGGACTTCCGAACACAGCGTCCAGATCAGCGGGCCGGCGGACATCGCGAAGCCGACGATGAAGACCAGAAGCATGCCCACGGTGAAGAACTGCTCGCCGCGCGAGTTGATGCCCAGACCCATCATGGTTCCCACCACGCCCAGGCCCACGGCCATGATGGTGAAGCCGGCATACAGGATGGGCTTGCGGCCCAGCCGGTCGACGAAGGCGAAGGCGATCAGCGTAGCGAGGACATTGGTCAGACCGACCGCCGCGGTGAACCACATCTGCGCGTGCGTGTCGTAACCCATGTCCTTGAAGATGCGCGGCGCGTAGTACATCACCACGTTCATACCGGTGAACTGCTGGACCGCCTGCAGGAGCACGCCCAGGCCGACGGAGCGACGGAAATTGGCGTTCTCCTTGAACATGCTCCAGCCGTGCTGCTTCGTCTTGAGCTGCTCGTCGATCGCCGCGATTTCCTTTTTGACCACCGCCTCATCGCCGCGAAGTTTCGCGAGGACGATCTGCGCGTCCTCACGGCGACCGCGCATCAGCAACCAGCGCGGGCTGTCCGGCAGGAAGAACAGGCCGATGAGAAAGAGCACGCCAGGCGCGGCGATGATGCCGAGCATCCAGCGCCAGTTACCGCTGGCGCTGAAGGCCGTGTCGGAAAGGAAGGCCAGCAGGATGCCCGTGGTGATCATCAGCTGGTAGGTGGAGATCATCGCGCCGCGAATCTTTTCCGGCGCCACTTCCGCGAGATAGAGCGGCGCGGTGAAGGTGGCGACACCGATCGCGACGCCCAGGACCAGGCGAGCCACGATCAGGATCGCGGGCGACCATGCGACGGCGCAGAAGAGCGACCCGGCGATGAAAACGATGCCCGCGAAGATCAGCGAGCGCTTGCGCCCCAGGGATGCCGACATCCAGCCGGCACCCAGCGCGCCGATCGCCGCGCCAGCCATCATGGAGCTGACTATCCACTCGATCATGTGATCGCTGACCTTGAACTCCGCCTGGATGAACTGCGTGGCGCCGGAGATCACGCCGATGTCGAGGCCGAACATGAGGCCGGCGAGCGCCGCGAGGATACAGGTCGTGACGATCGCCGCCTTGGGATGCGCGGCGGCCACCTCTTGCTGAATGGGGGCGTCCATGGGGTCGTTCCTTCAGGTATGTGAAACCTGAATTGGATGCCTCGACATGTGTTCGACCTGTATGCGTCGCGTCGCCTCCGGGTGAGACGTTATGCCGCGCTTCAGACCCATCCGCCGTCCACGATGAAGTTCTGTCCGGTACACATGCGGCTGTCGTCGGCCGCAAGAAAAAGTGCCGCCCGCGCCAGATCCTCGGGCATCAGGTGGCCTGGCAGACATTGCACACGGCGAATCTCCTCCTCCCCCTCCTCGTCGAGCCACATCTCGCGCTGCTTGTCCGTGATGACCCAGCCGGGCACCAGACAGTTGATCCGAATACGGTCGCGACCAAGTTCCCGGGCCATGCCATAGACAAAACCTTCGATGGCCGCCTTGGCGGTCGCGTACATGGGGTAGCCGGCGTTCTTCTTCATCCAGCCGGTCGACCCGAGGCAGATCACCGAGCCACCGCCCAGACTACGCATATCCGGCAAGATCGCCTGCGTGGCGAAGTACTGGTGGCGCAGGTTCGTGGCCATATTGCGGTCGAATTCCTCGGGCGTGGTGTCCGCGATGTCATGGCGCACGTCGTTTGCCGCGTTGTTGACCAGCGCGCCGACCGGACCGAGGTCCGCGCGGACCGTGGCGATCGCTCGGCGGAGCGCCTCGACGTCCGACAGGTCGCAACGCAGGAAACGGGGCCGGTGGCGCGCACCGCCGAGTCGCTCCGCGAGCGCTTCGCCAGCATCGGCCGCCACGTCGAGGAAGGCGGTTTTCGCACCCTGGGTCGCAAAGTGCTCGACGAACGAGGCACCGATGCCGCTGGCACCTCCGGTAATGACGACGGTACGATCGACGAGGCTGGGATACGTGGCGAACGAGGTCATGCGCTGGCTCCATGGGCGAAAATCGATCCGCCGCTATACCAGAGTTCACGCCGATGTCGTGTATGTCTTTGCTCACGCAACAAAACGCCACTCAAACGCGGTGTTTTCGCCAAGCGAGTCGGGGCATCGCCTGTGGTAGTTTCAAACAGTTGAATGAACTACGTACGTGGCTGCCTTGAACGACCGCATTCCTCCCGATTCGCCCGATGATCCCACCGTCACGACGCGCGACGCCGCGGAGCTGCTTGGCATTTCCGTGAGCACCGCTCAGAAGTGGATCGAAGGGGGCGCACTGACCTCGTGGAAGACCCCCGGCGGTCATCGGCGCATGCGGCGCAGCGCCGTGCTGGCCCTGCTCGAAGAGCGCATGGCGCCTCCGGGAGAGTCACCGTCGACCCTGCCGGAAGAGCTCCGCCCGGCGCGTCATCCCGATTATCCGGTCCCCGCGGACGAGGCACGACGTCTGCGCTCGGTCGCGCGCAGCGGGTTGCTCGACACCGCGCAGGATCCGGTCTTCGACCGCATCACCTGGCTGGCCTGCCAGATGACCGGTGCGCCCACGGCCGCGATTGCCCTGCTTACCTCGCGGCGCCAGTGGTTCAAGTCCCGGCAGGGTCTCGCCCCGGAAGAGACGCCCCGCGGCTGGGCGATCTGTAGTCATGCGATCCTGGGCGAGGACATCCTGGTGATCGAGGACGCCCGTAGCGACGAGCGTTTCCAGCGCAACCCGCTGGTCACGGGCGATCCGCATATCCGCTTTTACGCCGGTCATCCGCTGCACGGGCCGGATGGCCAGGTGCTGGGCACCCTGTGTGTCTTCGGCGACGTACCCCGTGGCCTCAGCGAGCTCGAAGCCAACGGCCTTCGTGCACTGGCCGCCATCGCGGAAGATGAAATCCGCCTGCACATGATCGAGCACGGCAGGCGCTGGCATCAGCCCCCGGGCGACACCCAGGGGTCGTAACCGCCGACGTACGAGAGATGACCTTCGGCGGCGTGGGCTGACCAGGCCGCGCCTTGGTTCACGCCAGTTCGGCCACCGCGCGACGGACGTTGTCGATACCGCCCGCCTGCTGGGTCGTCGCCACCGCCACATCGGAGACGCGCTCGAGCAAGGTCCCGACGTTGCTGAGGATGTCGCGCATCGCCGCACCGGCCTCCCCGCTGCGCTCGCTGCCTTCGCGGACGCGCTCGAGCGTCCCGTCGATGAGCGCACGAATGTCGCGGGCCGACTCGGCGCTCTGCTGGGACAGCATGCGTACTTCGTTGGCCACGACCGCGAAGCCACGGCCGTGGACCCCTGAGCGCGCCGCTTCGATGGATGCGTTGAGCGCCAGAATGTTGGTCTGGAAGGCGATGGAATCGATCATCGCGACGATGTCGGAGATGTCACGTGCGCCACTCTGAATCGCGGACATGGTGGAGATCACGGCGTCGACCATCGCTCCCCCGTCGAGCGCCGAGCGGCTGGCCGCATTGGCCAGGGTATTGGTGACCCGGGCTTGCTCCGCGATCGCCGGCACGGTGTCGGCCAGTTCGGAGAGCGACGCGTGCAGGGTGCGCGCGGCACGCGTCTGCGCCGTGACGTCGGTGGCGTACTTGACCACCTTGAACGGGCGGCCCGCCATGTCGAAGATCGGGTTGTAGCTGCCCTGGATCCACACTTCGCAACCGCGCCGGTCGACCCGGCGATATAACCCCGAGTCGTACTCGCCGCGCCCCAGCTTCTGCCAGAAAGCGCAGTACTCGCGACCTTCTCGGTCGGCCTCGTCGACGAACATGCGGTGGTGCCTGCCGATGACGTCGGCACGCTCGTAGCCCATGGTGGCGAGGAAATTATCGTTCGCCTCGAGGATGATGCCGTCCAGGGAGAAGCTGATCACCGCCTGCGCCTTGTCGATGGCTGCCAGCCGGCCTTCCATGTCGGCGGCACGCAGGCGTTGCTCGGTGACATCGGTGGCGAACTTGACGACTTTTACCGGTCGGCCGAAGGCGTTGAGTACCGGGTTGTAGCTCGCCTGGATCCAGACCTCCCGACCGTCCTTGCCGCGACGTCGGTAAAGGCCCATGTCGGGCTCGCCGCCGCCGAGGCGCTTCCAGAACGCGGCGTATTCCTGTGAGGCGGCGTCTTCCGGGTCCACGAAGATGCGGTGGTGGCGACCCACGATCTCCGTGGCCTGGGCGTACCCCATGGCGTCCAGAAAGTTGCGGTTCGCCTTGAGAATCGTGCCATCCAGGGCGAACTCGATAACCGCCTGAGTCCGGTCGAGCGCCTCCAGCTTGGCATGCGCGCACGCATCCGTTTTCACGAACATCCGGCGAACGCCGGAAAACATTCCGATGGCCATGATGACGGTTCTCCCCTGTTGAGCTTCAGACCGTCGTTATCGACGATCCGGGGGGTGCCCTGAACGCCCGCTGCCGGAAACGCGCAGCGATTCGCCGAGGTCGCCTATTCCACGGCGCCGATGCCCAGCTCGCGGGCGTCCGTACGACCCCGGTCGTCGACCACGCGGACAAGGAATCGCCCGGTGCGATCGGGGGCCCACATCAGACTCTGGCCGCTCGGGACGCTGCCCAGGTAGGCGTCGTCGACGAACCAGTACAGCATGCGCGACGCGCCGTCCGCCGTCGCGGTGAACGCCACGCGCTCCGTACCCAGGCGGGAGACCCGGATCTGGTAGGTGCTGCCCTTCAGGGGCGAGGTGATTCTGGGCGGATCGCCAACCAGCTGGCCGCCGCCCTGGCAGTCCGGCAGCGCGGGCGGTGTCCGCCGCGCCAGACCCGCCTGGGCGAAGACGCGAGCCAGATCCGACGGCCAGTACTCATACACCTCGGTGTGCGTGCTTTGCGGGTCGTACGGCGGACACGCCGGCTGTCCCGTCGCCGTGTCGATGACCACCGGACGGTGCACGGTACTCACGCGGATCGGCGACTTGCCGGGAATGAACCAGGTGCTGCCCACCTGTGGGCACCAGGCGTTGGGCAGGTCGCCGCTGGCCAGGCAGATCGGCACGCGGCGCAGGTTTGGCGGGTTGCGCCGGACGGGCTCGGCGAGGCGTGGCCGTTCCGCGCGCAGGGCATCGGCGATGCGGAAGAACAGCGGTGCCGCGGCGTCCACACCGACGAAGGCCGGATTGCCCGCCCCGTCGAAATTGCCGATCCAGACGACCAGCACGTAGGGCCCGAAGCTGCCCGCGGTCCATGCGTCGCGGAAGCTCCACGACGTACCGGTCTTCCAGTAGATGGGCAGACGCGAGGGTTGCGCGGCGACCGCGTCGTCAGGACGCGGGTTCTGTCGCAGCATGTCCATGACCATGAAGCTGGCCTCTTCGCTCAGCACACGTGAGCCTTGCGTACGTGGCTGGGTGGCGAGCGTGCGCAGTGGCCGCAGTTCGCCGCGGTTGGCCAGCATGGCGTAGAGACCGCCCAGTTCCTGCATGGTGACTTCACCGCCACCGAGGACCAGAGCGAGGCCGTAATGTTTCTCGCTGGCCATGCGCGAGATGCCGGCATCGTGCAGAAACTGATAGAGGTTGGGGCTGGCCAGCTTCGCGGCGATCTGCACGGCGGGAATGTTGCGGCTTCGGATCAGCGCCTGGGTGGCGGTCACCGGGCCCAGAAAGCGACCGTCGAAGTTCTCCGGTGTATAGGGGCCGAACGCGGACGGCACGTCGCGTAGCACCGTTTCCGGATGCAGCAGGCCCTGATCGAAACCCAGTGCATAGATGAAAGGCTTCAGGGTGGATCCGGGCGAGCGTTTTGCCTGCGTGCCGTTGACCTGGCCCTGGATGGACGAATCGAAATAGTCGGCGGAGCCGACCATCGCCTTGATCCCCATGTCGCGCGTGTCGATCAGAATCGCCGCGGCATTTTTTATACCGCGATCGCCACCGTGCTCGACGTACTGGCGAACCTGACGCTCGAGGCTATGCTGAAGGCCGAGATCCAGCGTGGTGACCACGCGCATGTCGTCGCCACCATCGAGGCGGCGATCGGCGAGTACCTGCTCGACAAAATGCGGTGCTTCAAACGGCAGCCGGGACAGCGGGCGAAGGCTCAGCGGCAGGGCGAAGAGCGGTCGCGCGGAGACGTCCTTCGGATATTTCGCCACCCAGCGCGCGAACAGCCGGTCGCGCGACTGCTTCAGCGCCCTGTCGATCACCGTGGCCCCGCCGACCGTGCCGGGCACACCGCGCGACGGTTCCTGCGGAATGACCGCGAGGGTCAACGCTTCGGGCAAGGTGAGTCGTGCGGGTGGCTTGCCGAAGTACGCGAGACTGGCCGCGCCGACGCCTTCTACATTGCGGCCGTAAGGCGCGGCATTGAGGTATGCCTCGAGAATGTCGTGTTTGGAGTACCGCAGTTCCAGCTGCATCGCCCGCGCGGCCTGCACCAGTTTGCCGCCGGGGCTGCGCGTATCCAGATGCCAGATCAGCCGCGCCAGCTGCATGGTGATGGTGGAACCACCCTGGGGGCTGCCGTGACGTACGTAAGTGACCCATGCGCCGCGTGCGAGGCCCCAGGCGCTGACGCCCGGATGCCAGCGGAACCAGCGGTCTTCGTGCAGCAGGACGCCGTCGACGAGTTGCGGCGAGATGTCCTGCAAGGGAACCCAGAGCCGGTAACGGTCGTCGCTGGCGAGGGTGAGCCGGAGCAGCCGGCCGTCGGCGTCGTAGACGGCGGTCGACGAGGGGAGCCAGGCGCGCAGGGGCTCGTGGGGCCAGAGGCGACACGCCACGGGGACGATCGCGATGAGCAGCAACGCCACGAGGGCGTTGTGCCATGGGATCCGGGCGAGGCGCTTGAGAGGGTTCATCAGGACGTGGGAACGACGGGAGGGCGACGGGGCCCGTTATCGCCAGCAGGGCTGGCGACCCGGTGTTCCCGTTACCCCCGACAGATCACGGCTTGGCCGTCACGGTCATGCTCCCGCCACCTGGCGCCCGCGCCTGCGTACCCCGGTCATACAGCGACTCGGCGAACACGGGCGGAATGACGAACTTACCCGCATTCGTCGCCTTGATCCGGTAGACGAACTCCTGCACGTCGGTGCTGGCCATGCCATAGACCACCACGCGGTCCTCGCGAACGTCCGCGTAGTCGGGCTTCCACGTGGATTCCGGATTGCCGATCGGCGAATGCCATGCCGGGGTGTTGTCGCCTTCGCCGTCACCTTCGCCGTCGTCGCTCGCTTGCTCGTCGGCACCGCCGTTCGCATCGCTATCCGACGTGGCTTCGTCCGACGAGGGCGCATCGGCATCCGCAGCCGGCGCCGTCTGCAGCACCGGTTCGAAACCACCTGGCAACAGGTCGACGATAGCGATGTCGTCCACGGCGTCGCTCTTCGTCGCGCGGATACGCACGTGAACGTCGATCTCGTCGCCCGTGGCGACGCTGTCGATCGACTTGCCCTTGGTATCGGTGTACGTACGGGTGATTTCCAGACCGTCCTTGCGCGTTTCGGCCGACGGCTTGCGATCGAAACCGGTCTGCGCCACGCCATACCACGCCGGGGCGTCGGCATCGTTGACCAGACGCAGCCGCTGCGTACCCGCCGCCCAGTGCGCGTCGACCAGCACGCCCTTCGGCGCGCCGATCGGCGTAACGGTGCCATCGGCCGCGACCGAACCGATCGACAGCTTGCTCACATCGCCACCGGTCTCCGTCGCCCATGCGTCCAGCGCGAGGATGATCATGCCGGAGGACAGGGTGTTGTAGTGGCCCTGCCCAAGCGGACGCACGAGGTTGTCGATGGTCTCGGGCGGCAGTGCCTTCGCCTGTGCGGGGAAGTGCTTCGCCAGCAGATACAGCACGGTGGCATCGCGGATCGGCGCATCGTAGTAATCGAAGTACGCGTACGACTCATCCGCCGGCTTGCGACCGAGCAGCTTGCGCGGCTGCGCCATCAGGTCGTTCGCCAGCTTGTCCTGATGCAACAGCTGGTACGACGCCGCGATCCACGCGGCGGCGAGGTCGTTCTTCCAGTCCTTCGGGAAAACGTCCTGCAGACGTCCCTGCACCGAAGCCAGATCGTTGGTCGTGACGTTACCCTGACGGGTCAGCAGGTAGATCGCATAGGCGCGCTGCCGCATCTGCACCAGCGTGTCGCCACTATCGTCGGCGGCAATCTGGCGAAGCGCTTCATCGGCCGAGGCCAGCATGTCGCGCGGCACGGCCACGCCGTGATCGGTCGCTTCGATCATGTAATGCACGGCGTAGTCGGTGGCGAAGGTGTGCGTATCCGGCGTCGCCGTCCACAGGCCGAAACCGCCCTGCCCGTTCTGGCGCGCGCGCAGCACGTCGAACAACGCGGCCACCGGATCGGCGGGAGGCGTATCGTCACCGAGCATGCGAGCTTTCTTCACGTCGCCGAACTCCGGACGGTTGCCGAGGATCAGCGCCGGCATCGCCGCGCTGATGACCTGCTCCGTGCAGTAGTGCGGGAAGTCGACGAGGTACGCGGCAAGGCCACGCGCCAGCACCACCGGCACCGACGAGAACGCCGCGTCGCGCTTGGCGTATTCGTCATGCATGTCGCGCAACGAGGTCACGTCCGCACGGCCGTGGGCATCGACGCGGCCGAAAGCCAGGTCGGTGCGCATCGGCGAGGCGGGACGGACCGAAAGATCCACCGACTGTTTCGCCGACTTGCCGTTCGCGCCCGCGGTGAAGGTGAGATTGCCCGAACCGAGCTTGTTCGTCGCCCGTACGCGGAAGATCGCCACGCCTTCGCGCATCTCGCCGAGGTTCAGCGTCCTGGACGCGTCCCCGACCAGCTGCAGTTGCGGACCGAGCCTGAGGCTCACCGCCACCGGGATTTCTTTTCCGCCGAGTCCGGTCAGGTTGTTGGCGACGCCGACACTGATTTCGGCTTCGTCACCCGGGGCAAGCGTCGTGGGCACGTTCGGCGACAGCACGAAATCGCCGCGCACGGTGGTCGCGCCTTCGAACGTACCGATCTTCTCCGGCGACACACTCACCGCCATGACGCGCAGCTTGCCGTTGAAGTAGTCGGGCACCTTGTACGTCAGGTCCTTCGAGCCGTCGACATCGACGATGCCGGACCAGTAGGCCACCGGCTTGTCACGCTTGCGCTTGAACGGGTTGAGCTGGCGGCCGATGGCACCGTCCGCGTCACCGCCGGGTGCCGCCATCGTCATCAGCTTCTGGAAGTCCGGGATGATCAGATCCAGGATCTGCGAGGTCGACACTTCGAGCATGCGCTTGCGGAAGAAGTACTGCAGCGGATCGCCGAGCTTGTAGTGCGCGACCTGCAGGATGCCCTCGTCCACCGCGAAGACCACCGCACGCGTCGGCGTGGTCGAGGTGACGTGGAAGGTCACGGTGTCGCCGGGCTTCACCAGCGACGGCGACTCCACGGCGAGCACGTTGCGACGCGCGTCCATGTTCACCGAGAACGGCACGACACCGAACGACAACGGGCTCATGAAGATCTCGTCGGACGACGGATCGCGCACGTACTGCACGTTGATGTAGCCGTTACCTTCAAAATCCGCCGGCACGGTGATGTGCTGGACGCTGCTGGTGGTGTCGGCATGGAACCAGGCGTGCGCATAGACCTTGTCGCGTTCGATGGTGATCAGGCCGCTACCCGCGTACGGTGCGCGGATCGCGATATCGACCGCCTCACCCGGCGCATAGTCTTTCTTCGACAGCGTGAGCTGCAGCTCGGCGTTGCGCTCGAGCGAGCGCGACACGTTGCCCTCACCGGCGACCGACCAGGCCACACGGTTGACCTCCTTGCCCTGCGCGTCCTTCACCACCAGGGCGAAGTTGCCCGGCTTGTCCGTGGGCAACCCCACGTCGAGGCCGGCGGCGGGAATCGTCAGCGGGGTTTCGGAGACCACCGTCTCGCGTGCCTTCGACTCGTACTTGAAGACGCCGGAGTCCTGCCTGGTCAGCACGGAAACGAAGCGCGTTTCGACGATGTCCTGCTTGAGGCCGTTGAGGTCGATGCGCTTCGCCGACGGATCGATGGCGACGAGGTTGACCGTGCGCTTCGCGTCGCGGCTCACGTAGTCGAGGTTGTCGACGGCCTTGTAGCCAACCAGCCAGTCGTTCGACGAAACCATACCCTGGGTCGCGGCGGCCACGCTGCGGCCACCCTCGGCTTCATACGCCTTGGCGAGGAAGTAGAGCTGGTAGGTCGCGTCGGCATACTTCGACAGGTCCAGCGCGAACTCCGCATGACCCTTGTCGTCGGTCTTCGCATCGGCGAGCTTTTCTTCGAAGCCTTCCTTCGCACGACGGATGTCGTAGAAGTGGTAGTCCTTGTAGCTCGGGAATGACGGGTACGCAGGGCGCAACGTCAGCGACCCTTCGACGCGGCGATCCGCCGCCGGGGTCCCGAACAGGTTCTGCACGTCGACCAGTGCCTTCAGCTGCGCGGGCTTCACCCAGCCTTCGGTCACGGCGGTCGACAATCTGGCCGCGACCTTCATGCGGTCCGGCTGAAACTCCTTGACCTGCACGGTCGTGCTGCCGATCTGCGAGTACGGCTTGCCGTCCTTGGCGATGTAAAGGTTCACCGTCCAGTTGCCGGTGGGCGACGTCTCGGACGTCGTGTGGTCGAGCTCGGCGAAACCGGCGGCGTCCATGGACACGGTCTGCTGGCGCACGGTGGTGCCGCGCGGGTCGACCACCTCGGCGATCAGGGGCATACCCGCCACGCTGCGCGTCCAGCTGTTGGCGCGCACGATCATGCCGATATGGAACAGGTCGCCCGGACGGTAGATGCCGCGATCCGAGAACAGGTAGCCCGAGAGCTGGCCCTGGCTATGCGCGTTGGGCTCACCGCCGATGTCGAAGCGCGAGAAGTCCAGCGTACGGTCGTACGAGGTCACGGGCAGGAACGACAGATCCTCGCCCTGGCGTACCACGTACATCGCCGGCGCTTTTTCCTGGGTGAAGCCCTTCAGGCTGGCGAAGTGAGCCAGGCCGTCGGCGCCCGTGGTCTGTGTGAACAGCGTGCTGCCGTTTTTGGCGATCACGGCGACCGAGGCGCCACTTACCGGCGAGCCATTGCGGATGGACTGCACGAAGATGTCCTGGCTTCCGTCCATCGACTTCTTGGCGATGACGCCGAGGTCGGTGATGACGACCAGGCGCTCGTCCTTCGGCCAGTCGTAAGGTGCATGACCGCTATCGTCATCGTCCTTCGCCGCTTCGGCCGCGGCGGCGTCCGCATCGGCGCCCGCGTCGCGGGCCGCGGCTTCGCGGGCTGCCTTGACGCGCCGGTCGCGTGCTTCCTTCTCGGCGTTCTCGTCATAGCCGGACAGTTTGAGCAGGAACACGCCCTTCTTGCCGGACGCGAGGTACTGGCCAAGATCGAAGCCTTCGTAATGCGCCTTGCCCGGGCCTTCGTCCGGGAACGAAACCTTCTTTACGAAGCGGTCGACGATGTGGTCCGAGGTGAAGCCGTACATTTCCGGCTTCGCGTAGCTACCCTCGTTGAGCGAGACCAGGTGCTGCAGCTGGTCCGGCAGCACGCGGCCGATCTCCACCCGCATGCCGGGGATATTGCGCGAGACCACGGAGATGCGCTTGTCACCGCTGAGCGACAGCAGTGAGCCGTCGGCCATGAAGCGGAGCAGGCGCGGGTAGTCGGGCACCGTGAGCAGCTCGGCGCGCGACTTCGCCATGATGTAGCCGCCGAACGAGGTCAGGCCCTTGTCCACACGGACATAAATCTGCTGGCCCGGCTGGGCGTGGTATTTGAAGCTCTGCGTGGCCGACCAGTCGTTTTCGGTCGGCACCACGTCGGGCTTGATCGCCGTGAACGAGCGCAGGTCGCTCTCGCCGATGGTGGAAACGCCGTAGCCCTTATCGCTGCGGGGCACCACCCAGACGTGCAGCCGCTTCGCCAGTTCGGTATCGCTGACCGGGCCGCCGAAGTTCATGACCACGACCTGCTCCGGCTCGAAGCGGGCGTTGTCCACGAGCGTGGCCGAGATCTCGTCGACCTTCAGGCTATACAGGCCGGGTACGCGCACCGCGGTTTCCAGCGCCTTCTCCGTGCCGTCGCCGCCACGGCTGCTCACCGCGCCATCGTCCAGTCTGAGGCCGACCGAACCGTCGTCGCGCGGCAGCTGCAGGGGCTGCGAGTGGACGAACGCGTTGAGGCGACGATCGTCATAGGTGACGGAGAACTTCAGCTCGCTGCCGCGCTTTTCGTTCCCGTTGCGCAGGTCGAGCTTCAGGCGCTTCTCGAGCTGCGCCGCATCGACCGGGTAATTGAAGCCCAGCTGGACGATGGTCTTTTTCTTGGTCGGATCCTGCGGGTCCTGGTAGAACTCGCCATTGACGACGCGCGCGGTGAAGGGGGCGGTCGACACGGTGAAGTGGTCGTCGGCCAGCACCGCCTGCGGCGCGAACACCTTCGCCTTGTCGAAACTGACCTCGATCTTCCGGCCCACCGGCCAGTCCGCGGACGGCAAGAAGGTGAGTACGCGATCGCTCTCCCACTTCCACTGGCCGGGCAGTTTCGGATCCATGGCGATGCCGTCGGTCACCGGCTTGCCGAGCGACTCGATCTTCGCTGCCGACCCCGAGAAGGTCACCGTGAGCGGATGGATCGTCACCGGGACATGCTCGTAGTCGCTGATGTCGGGCGCGGGGGCTTCAAACGTGATGCGGTTGGGCTCGACCGGCTTCGGTCGGTTTTCCCACCAGTGCCAGCCGAACCAGCCGGCGGCGGCGATCAGGATCGCACCGGCGACCGTGGCCGTGAACTTCAGGGGATGGCTGCGGGCGGCGCGGCCGGTCGCGGGGACCCAGGCGGGTGCCGACCAGGCCATGTTGCCGAAGACAGGCCGCAGCACGCGACCGAGCAACCAACCCAGTCCGCGCAGCAGGCGTACGGGCAGCATCAGGATGAAACGAAGCAGATCCATGTTTCCCTTCCGATCCATTCAAAAGTTGACGAGCACGTCCGTCCGCCGCACAAGCGGCGAACCAGCGGTCGTTCGTGATCCCCAGTGACATGCTGCACGCGATCGATGTCACGGCGGCGACGGGATTCTGGCATACCCGCGCCCCTCTTCGGGCTTTTTCGGGCGCGCTGGCAATAGGAAAATTCTGAAAAATCGGCCGCATGCGCCACCCCGTGACTGATGTCACGGGCGTGGGTTGTCGTCGTGTCGCCGTCGGGGAACTTACGTTATGGTGCGGGCGCCCGCTTACCGACTAGCGGGCGGCGCGACGGGCAAGGATGTCGGCCGGGCTGACATGAATTATCCGCACCGGGGGAAGCAGGGCGACGTGCGGACAGAGACGGTGAACACCATGAGCGATCACGCCACCCTTCCCATCGACCGCGCCGTCGCCGCGGGCGAACGGGAGTTCCGCGAACTGGCGGACTTCGCGCCGGTGATGATCTGGCGTACCGGCACCGATCGCCAGGGCGACTGGTTCAACAAACCGTGGCTGGCCTTCACCGGCCGGTCGTTGGCCCAGGAAGTCGGCGAAGGCTGGGCCGACGGCATCCATCCGGATGACCTCGACCGGTGTTCGTCGGTGTTTTTCCACGCGTTCGACGCACGAGAGCCCTACTCGCTGGAGTACCGGCTGCGCCGACACGATGGCGTCTATCGATGGATCGTCGAAACCGGCACCCCGTTCGAGCGGGGTGGCGCGTTTGCGGGCTACTGGGGCAGTTGCACCGACATCACCGATCATCGGGTGGCGCAGCGCAGCCAGCGGGTGCTGATCAACGAGCTCAGCCATCGCCTCAAGAACACGCTGGCGGTCGTCCAGGCGATGGCGGAGCAGACCTTTCGCGAAGGGCGACCGATGGATGCCGCGGTGACGTGTTTCGGTGGCCGCCTGCGCGCGCTCGCCGCCGCACAGGACAGGCTGATCGCCACGGCATGGGAGGATGTGCCGTTGAGCGACGTGGTCGAGGCCACCGTCCTGCCCTTCGACTGCGGCGGAGCACGCATTCGCCGGGAGGGCCCGCCACTGATTCTCAGCGCCGAGACCGCGGTCAGCCTGACCATGGCGCTGCATGAGTTGCTGACCAATGCGGTCAAGTATGGCGCGCTGTCCAATGACAGCGGCACCGTCACGATCACCTGGTCTTGCGGCGGTCCCACCTGTGGCAGGTTCCGGCTGGAATGGAAGGAACAGGGTGGCCCGACCGTGTCCACTCCGCTGGAGCGCGGCTTCGGCACACGTTTCATCGAGCGAGGTGTCGGGTGCCGGCAGGGCGGTGGTTCGAGTCTGCTTTTCGAACCCGACGGCGTGCGCTGGATCCTGGAAACCGAACTTCCGGCGACGTCTGCCCATCGCACCCAGGTCGCCTGATTCCCGGCGACCTTGTGCCGGGCCGATAGCTGCCATCGCGGTTTTCGCGTTCCCGGCCACTGGCGCAAAATGGCGGCAGATGTTTTTTCCTCAGGCCTATCGATGGCACGGGAGAACGACAATGCGATTCCTAGTGAATGAACGCCTGCGCGCCGAGATCGACGCCCGCCGCTGAACCCTCCCGCTATCCGCGAAGGACGACGACCATGAAGATCCAGCCCTACCTGCACTTCAACGGGAACTGCGAAGAAGCCTTCGTTTTCTATGAAAAGGCGCTTGGCGGCAAGATCCTGATGACCAGCCGATTCAAGGATCTGCCGGAAGGTGGCGCGGGACCCGAACCGGGCGCGGCCGAAGCCATGCGCGCCGTCGGCGAGAAAATCATGCACACGCGTCTGCAGGTGGGTGAGCAGTTGCTGATGGGATCGGACTGCCATCCTCTGCATCCATACCACGGCATCCACGGGTGTTCGGTGGCGATATCCGTTCCCGATTTCGCCACGGGCCAGAAGGTGTTCGACGCCCTGTCTGACGGCGCCAACGTGGACATGCCCTTCGGGCCGGCCTTCTGGGGCGACGGCTTCGGCATGTTGACCGACAAGTTCGGCGTGCCCTGGATGGTCAACGCTGGTGAGAAGTCCCCGGACTGAGGCCATCATTGCGCGTCATGCGCGCGCTGTGCATGCCGAGGCATGCACACCCTCGAACTGAAACCTTGGCCGCGGTTGTAGGAGCGAGCCTGCTCGCGACACGGGGTTACCTCAGCCCCCAAAATTAGTCGCATTTTTCAGAATTGTCCTAGAGCCAGGGCGTACCACCGGACGCTATGGTCCGTCTCCCATGTCGCAGGAGGCGCATCGCATGTCCCCGCTCGCTCATACGCCACGCACACCCGCTGAAGGGTCAAAGACGCCCAGCGCACAGCCAGCCGCCGAGCGCTGGAGCTACCCGTTCGCGTTGCTCGACAAGAATGCCCCGAACGACATGCGACGCCATTTCGACGCACTTTCCGCCATGCCGGTCGGCTTCTTTCCCCTGGCCACCTCCGGCATGCCCAACGGCAGCATCTTCTTCGGCAAGGAATGCACCGACCTGGCCATCGACGACGGCTTCCATTGCCTGGCCGATGGCGAGGTCGTCGCCTACCAGCTCGACAGCAAGCGGCACATCCTGCACTACGAGGACGACACCAAGCTTCGCTACTCGCTCGGCTTCGTGTTGGTACGCCACCGTCTGGTCTTGCCACCGGTCCCGCCGCCCGCATCGGCCGAGACATCGACAGCCGCGTCCGCACCTCAGCCCAAAGCGCCGGACGAGTCAGCCGACGGCATCCACATCTACAGCCTGTATTCGTATAACCGCCCGCTGGTGGGCTATCGGAGCGATAAAGACGGTTTCCTGATCGACGCGCTGCCCTTCTGGCAAGGCCCGCGCAAATACCGGGTCGGCGCACGCGCCAAAGACCGACAGATCGTGCCGATCGACCCGCTTGCCGAGGCGCTCGCGCAACGGGCGATGGCGTTGTCGTTCGGCGCCGTCGTGCCCGTCCCGGATCCCGGCCTGGCCCCCGAGCCAGGGCCCGACCTCGCCACCGGACTTCGGGTGCGCGCGCAGGGCAAAAGCGGCGCGACGATCATCGGCCTCCTGCCGCGCGGTTGCATCCTCACCGCGCAGGGCAACGCAACCCACGGCTGGGCCCAGATCGCCTCGATCGAGCGCGGCGAGCCCCTGGCGTACGCCGCCGGCCTGCCGGTCAGCCCGGAGGTCGCCACCGGCTGGGTCTATCTCGACGAACTGGATCACAGCCCAAGCCCCAGTCCGATGGACAGCGTGGTGGTGCTGGACGAGCCCTACCGGGTCAAGGCCGGAGAACGGCTCGGCTTCCTTGGCGAAAACCCGGGCAAGGACCTGGCCCAGCCGCCCAGCGGGGTCCAGCCCGACCGGCCCCGCGTCGCGATCGAGGTCTTCGCTGGCGATGATTTCCCCGCCTACCTTACGGAAGCCCGCCGACGGGCGGCGGCTTTACCGGACAGCGAAAAGCCGATCCTCGTCATCGAGCGCGGCGCCCGGCTGTGCAAGCTCGCCCGTATGCCCGACTGCAGCCTCATGCCGGGGGCGCGCATCCTCCCGGAACCCGGCAAGCCATGCAGCGGACGGTTCGTCTCCGGCCGCGCCTATCGCACCGAGACCCGGTCGGCGAAGTCGCCGTTGCAGCCCGGCGAACAGGCCGGGGACTACGTCGATCCCGCCAAAGGCGAGCGCATCGACGCCACCGCCTATCACCAGCTGAAAGCCTCCCGACGCATCCGCTTCCAGCAGCGTGACATCTTCGTACCCCTCGGCGAGACCGTGTACTGGACGTTGCGTAAGCCGACCCCGAACGCCTGCATCGCCATTTGGACAAGCCCGCCGTTCGAGGTCGACGCGGCGGAGGCGGTCGTCGGCTTCGCGTCATCGATGTCCCGTGCCGAGCTGGATGCCCTGGGCGAGGATCAGCACTTCGCCGACAGCGACGGGACGATCTGGTGGCGGGTCGCGGTGGGCGGCGAGAACAATGAGCCGCTCGTTGGCTGGGTCTGCAACCGGAACCATGCCGGCACCCGCTGGGAAAGTCCGCACGCCTGGCCCGGCTTTCAGCTCGCCAATGGCTCGATGTTCGAGCCGATGGAAGCGTTACAGCGCATCGTCTGCATCAACGGCATGGTCCATCCCTCGCACGAGGAAAGTTTTCAGCCTGTCGCCACCGCGCTGGGCGCCAGCGATCTGGTGGTCAAGCTCGAACAAGCCATCGATCACTCTGGCACGCTCGATGGCAAGGTCACGGCGGATGACATCGCGCATGCCCGGAAAACGCACTGGCTGGCGCGACCGCTGAGCCGGTTGATTGTCCGTCTGCATAGCCAGTGGAGTCATGACATGGAACGGTGGGAGAAGCTCACCTCGATCGCGACCAGCGACTGGCAGGCGGAAATGAAACGTCAGAGAAAACGCGGCTGGTGGAAGAAAGTCGCGACCCATCTGGATGGGTTTCCGCTGGATCCGAATGTGTATTTCATCCATCCGTTCGGGTGGGTGGACAACTTCTTCATCAAGACTAGGCAACACCCCACAATCACCGTGGCCGGGCGACACATCGAAATCCCGTTCCTATGGATTCCCGATTCGTCACGCCTAACTTATGCGAACTATGAAAGCGCCGCTGAGAGCCTTCAATGTGAGCCTGAAGCTCTGGTCGCGATAGCAAAGACGGAATCCAAGAAAGTTGGCGCCTACTTCGTACCGGGCGACGTTCATCCCGACGGCGACGACCCCGTTCCTTCAATTCTTTTTGAAAGGCACATCTTCCATTCTTGCTCGAATGGAGCATACGACACACAAAGCGACATCAGCAGTCCTCACCCATACAGCAACGACGACATTCCCTACGGTCCATTTTCATCGCAATATGCAAAGTTGCTCAAGGCATACGAGCTCCATCCTGACGCCGCATTGAAGGCTGCGTCATGGGGAAAATTCCAGATATTGGGGAAGAATTTCGGTGCGTGTGGATTCGCAACTGTTACCGAATTTGTGTGCGCGCAATCCGAGAACGAGCTCAGTCAGCTCAAGTCGCTTGTCGCATTCATCCTTAACGATCAAAGACTTCAAAAATCACTACGCAGAAAGGACTGGAAGGAGTTCGCACTTGCTTACAACGGCAGAAATCAAGCGAAGAGTCATTACGATGAGAGGATGGCTTCAAATTATCAAGAAGAAAAGGCGCGAAGGACGGGTGATGGTTCTTTGTAGCGTCCTGAGTTTTCCTTTGACGGCTGCGTCCAATAGCGCATCACTCTGTAAGAGTGACGAATCGATCGCATTCTCATGCAAGCTGAGCAATGAGAAATTTGTCTCATTATGCCGGAGGCACGAAGCAGTTGATAAACTGACGTATCGGTTCGGGCGGAACGGCAAATCCGAGATGGAATTTACCGATTCCGTCGGGCGATCAAGTAACTTCAGATACGAGCAATACTCCCGCTATCAGCGGGACTACTTTGACGTGTCGTTCACAAGAAAGGCCCACGAATACACTGTTTTTCATGAGTGGAGCGAAGATAGCCCTGAACCGGAAAGCGGGGTGATTGTTCAATTTCCTTCTGAATCACGCAAACCTATGAGAATGACTTGCACCTCGGATGTCGAGGACAGTCATTTTCGGGAAACCACTGATATAGGTTGCTCTGACGATCCACTCTTTGGCTGTATGCAATGACAACAGGCACCTGATTTTGCCGACCCTTAAAAAATTCCAGACCCTTCTGATATTAGTGACGACGATTTTGCCTTCTATCGCGCATAGCAAGGTACCGGATCGAACGGTAGTCAACTGGGTCACCGTTGACGCCGAGGACGCTCCGGGGAAGCTATTCACAAGCTGTGTCGACGGCAATTCCGATGCGCACGACTGCACAGTGGAGCTGGCCACCGATTCGAAGCGGGACGTAATCATGCGGCTGGCGATTGCACCTAGCTCGCTTTCATTCACTGAGAACACCTACGTCGCAAAGTCACCTTGCGGCACTGCGTGTAGCATCGCCTATTACTACCGCGCAGGTAGAGGTCAGTCGGGACCCTACTCCGTCGTCATCTCCGAGGACCTTGAAAACGACCTTGTTCTTGTCGTTCAGGGCAAGAGGGCTTTTGTCCAAAAGCTGTTTGACCATGACGCGCCGACTGAATTCATTTCTTTGCCACAGAATCAAAACGAGGATCTGCTACAGGACATCGAATCGGCAGCGATAAAGAAAGGTGTTGTATCTATGCGCATAAGTCGCGAAGGGGAAATCCCCGTCGACATACAAAAAGCATTGACGGCGCCATGACTGCAACAGTGCGCGTGACTATCAATACACGCCCCCAGTCCTCGAAGCGAACAGTTGGTGGCGGCACCACTTACGCTGGATGGTGCATTCTTTCGTTCAGTGAGGCATCGTTGAAACCATGAAGATCGAACATTTAGACCATCTAGTTCTCACAGTCGCCGACATCGAAGCAACTGTCGACTTCTATACGAGCGTTCTCGGGTTCGATCTCGCGACGTTCGGCGAAGGCCGCAAGGCCCTCGTTTTCGGTATCCAGAAATTCAACCTTCACCAGCGGGGTAAGGAGTTCGAGCCAAAGGCCGCCCTGCCGACGCCCGGTGCGATCGATCTTTGCCTGATATCAAGCACGCCCCTACTGCAAATCGTCGAGGAACTAGCCCAGGCGGGCGTTCTGATAGAGGAGGGCCCTGTTGCGCGAACCGGCGCCATGGGCCCGATCCAGTCGGTGTACATCCGCGACCCCGACCGGAATCTGATCGAGATCTCGAACTACTCCTGATGATCAGTGAGTAATGTCGATCTTCACATCCGTCCCATCCGGCAGATCCTGCATCTGCTGCAGCACCGAACCCGTCAGTTCGAAATGCTCGATCGCCGGCACCGGATTCAGATTCTCGACGGTGTACTCGCCTTCGGCGAAGATCGGCAGCGTGACGTAGGTGTAGCACTCCCCTTCCGCCCGCGTCTTGCCCGCCTCAAGCAGCGCTTCGATCAACGGCGGCAGGAGCCAGTCGTCGGCGATCTCTTCGCGTAGCAGCTGATTGAAGCCGGGCACGCTCTCGGCCACGCGCTCCACTTCCGCAGTGCCCGTATTGAGCCAGAAGATGCCGCCTTCGTCGGCCTCGTAGAACATGTCGCCGAGCGCCGTGAACAGCAGCGGCGTGTAGCCGTCGCCGATGCGCCAGGCCCAGGATTCGGCGAGCGCTTCGATCGCTTCCTTGTCCGGGGTACAGATGAGGTCGTTCCAGGCGAGGGCCATGGGGATGGGCCTTTCAGATCGTTGGGGATGCCGCAGTTTACCCTCCCCCGGGCCGATCAGTCCTCCGCACCGGCGATGACGGCTCTGACGAACGCCGCACGGGCCGTGGCCTGGGCGTCATTGGTGGCGACGGGCCACGCGGCCAGCTGGACGATCACCAGCTCGCGCGCCGGATCGACGTAGAGCAGCTGGCCGAAGATGCCGATGCCGGCGAAGTCGCCGTCGTCATAGGTCCACCACTGGTAGCCATACCCGCGGCCGGGAACGCCGATGTCGGCATGCTTGTGCGTGGCATCGGCAAGCCAGCCGTCGGCGAGGACCGGTTTGCCGTCGGCCACGCCGGCATCGAGGAGGAACTGGCCGAGGCGCGCGTAGTCGCCCAGCGTGGCCGACACGCCGGAACCTCCGGCTTCGGTGCCATCGACCCCGTCCTTGAGCCAGATCGCGTCGGCGGCCATGCCGTAGGGCTTCCAGACCTTCTCCGAGAGATACGCCGCCAGCGACGTGCCGGTGGCGCGCTCGACGAGAATGCCGATCAGATCGGTCTCGCCGGTCTTGTAGACCCAGCGTTCGCCCGGCGCGAATTCGCGCGGAAGCTTCGACATGTACGAGACGAGCAGCGGCACGCCGGGCTGACGCGCCCCCTCATACATCTGCGCGACATCCGATGTCGGATCGACATAGTCCTCGTTCCAGCGGACGCCGGAGGTCATCGTCAGCAGCTGGCGTACGGTGACATCGCGGTAGGCACCTGCGGCGAGTTCAGGGATGTAGCGCGTGACCTTGTCGTCGAGGCTGTGGATCGAGCCGTCACGCAGCGCGGCGCCGACAAGGGTGGACGTGAACGACTTGGCGACCGAGAAGGAACTCCATCGCGTCGACGGCGTGGCGCCGAGGCCGTAGCGTTCGAGGCGCACCTTGCCGTGCTGAAGCACCATGACGCCAGCCACGCGGTGCTCGGCCATGTAGCTGTCGAGCGTGGTGCCATCGGCGAAGTGCGGCGTCAGCGGCGTGCCGGCGGATAACGGGTGAGCGACGCCGTGACGGACGACGTTGCTGGCGTACTGGGTTTCCATCGCGCGGAAGTTCGCTTCGCGCTGCGACTGGTTCCAGAAGAGCACGTCGGTGCGGCGGGCGTGGGGCGTGGCGCAGGCCGTGAGGAGGCTCAAGGTGAGGACGAGGCAGAACGCTTTCGCCAGCAGGGCCGGCTCCCGCCATGGCAGGTTCGATGGGCGATGCGTGTTCATCGGGATGTCCTGGTGCGGCGGCGGATTTCGAACGCGCCCAGCGCCAGCGACGCGATGGCGAAGGGTCCGAGGCCGTAGATGACACGATAGGCGAGCAGTGCGGCGAGGACCTGCGCGCGCTGTTCCTGCGGGAACGCCGCGAGGGTCAGCGCTTCGAACGCGCCAATGCCACCGGGGGTGTTGCTGATGATGCCGGCGAGGATGGCGCCGACGTAGATCGGCGCGAAATCGAGAAAGCTGCCGGCGACGTCCGCAGGCAACAGGAAATACATGGCGGCGATTGCGCCGATCATCTCCACGGTGCCGATCGCGACCTGTGCGGCCGCCGAACGCGCCGAAGGCACCGGCGTGGAGAACTTCCAGATCCGCAGTTCATCGTGCTTGCCGGCCAGCCAGCGCAGGAGCAGGACGAACAGGATCACCAGAGCGACGCCGGGCCAGCGCCCCCACCCATGCGCGATCGACGGTTCGAGCAGCAACGCGATCGCCGTGACCGAGGCGAAACCGAGCGCCACCGCGAAGCCGACCAGCCCGACCACGCGGGCCACATCGGGGGCACTCACACCGCGTGTCGACAGCATGCGGTAACGCAGCGCGGTACCCGTAATCGCATGAAAACCCAGCGCGTTGCAGATCGCGTGCGTGGTCGCACCGGAGAAGATCTTCATGCGCATCGAGACCTTGCCTGGCACGACGGTCTCCACGGCGAAGACATCGTAGGCCGTGAGGCAGGACCAGCTGACCAGCGTCGCGCCGATGGACGCGAGGACATGCCAGCGCGGAATGCGGTCGATGGCCGCACGGATGTCCTGCCAGGACATGCGCGCGATATAGCGATGCAGCAGAAAGATCGCCACGCCCACGAAGGCCGCCGCCAGCAGATATTTCGTCGCACGGCTCGCGAGGGCTTTCAGGGTTGGCTGGGCGTGTTTGTCCGTCACCGCATCACTCTGACCGTCGGGCCTCGCCCGAGAAAGGCGGGCATCATCCCACGACGGCGAGCGGCGCGGGGGATAGACTGGGGGACCGATTCCTCTGCGGTGGACGCATGCTTCATTACGACGGCTCTCTCTGGCTGACCGACGGCACCCGCCGCTGGGGCGGCCCCGACCGCATCGAGCTCCTCGCCCAGGTGGGACAGACCGGTTCCATCACGGCGGCGGCGAAGGCGGTGGGCATGAGCTACAAGGGCGCGTGGGATGCCATCGCCGCCATGAACAACCTGGCGGGCGAGGATCTCGTGGTCCGTTCCACGGGCGGCAAGGGCGGCGGCGGGGCGCGGTTGACGGCGCGGGCCGAACGACTGATCGCCTCGTTCCGTGGCATCGAGACCGAGCACAAGCGATTCGTGGAGCGGCTGGCGTCGCTCGGCGAGGATGCTACCGACGACATTCATCTGCTGAGACGTTTCACGATGCGCACGAGTGCACGCAACCAGCTGGCCGGCACGGTCAGCGCCGTTACCGAAGGAGCGGTCAACGACCGTATCGATATCGCGCTGGCCGGGGGGGCGACCGTCGTCGCCACCGTTACGCGTGAGAGCACCGCCAGCCTCGCGCTTTCGCCTGGACGGCCGGTCGTGGCGCTGGTGAAGGCGAGCTGGGTCATGGTGGGTATGCCGGGCGCCGGGCGTCTGTCCGCGGCCAATCAGCTGCCCGGGCGGGTGACGGAGGTCTTTCCCGGTGCGGTGAATACGGAAGTGACGATCGCGCTGGACGGCGGCGGGACGATCGCGGCGATCGTGACGAAGGAGAGCGCTGAGGGAATGGAACTGGCGGAGGGCACAGCCGTGCTGGCGATCTTCGATGCATCGTCGGTGATTGTCGGGGTCACCGACTGACCTTGCCGTCGCGAATTTCGATGGTATGGCCGTCCAGCGCGTCGACATCGGCCGGATCATGGGTGATCACCAGCAGTTGCAGATCGAGACGGGTTTGCAGCGCCAGCAGCTCGCCACGCATGCGGCCGCGCAAGGCGGGATCCAGCGCGGCGAACGGCTCGTCGAGCAGGAGCAGGCGCGGCTCGGAAACCAGCGCGCGCGCCAGTGCGACACGCTGGCGCTGCCCGCCGGAGATGCGTGACGGGTAGCTATCCGCGACCGCCGTGAGTTCGAACGTCTCGAGCCACCGACCGACCCGTTCGCCATGGCGACGCCGCGCCGGGTTCAACCAGCCACGCGACAGTCCGAAACCGACGTTCTGCGCGACCGTCAGGTGAGGAAACAGCGCGTAATCCTGAAACAGATACGCTACGCCGCGTTCCCGCGAGGGAACATCCACCCGCGCCTGCGTGTCGAGCAGTGTCCGCCCGTCGACACGCACGTGCCCTGCGTCCGGAGAGATCAGTCCGGCCATCGCGCGCAGCGTCAGACTCTTGCCGGCACCCGAGGGTCCGTAGAGCACGACGCGACGATGCTCCGAGGCGAAGGCGACGTCCAGCTCGAAGCGGCGGTCGTCGGCGTGCAGCGTTTTGCGGACCGCCACATCGACACTCATGGCCGCGACCGCCGCGTGTGATCCGGCGACAGCCAGCCGGCGAGCAGGAGTGCTACCACGCAGGTCACCGACGTCACGACGACCATGATTGCAGCGGTATCGTCGTGGCCAGCCTGCACGGCCGCATAGATCGCGACGGACAGGGTCTGCGTACGCCCGGGCAGATTACCCGCGATCATCAACGTCGCGCCGAACTCACCGAGTGCGCGGGCGAAGGCGAGCAACGCACCCGCGGTAATGCCGCGCGCGGCGAGTGGCAGCGACACACGAAAAAACACCGCGACTTCGCGCAGACCCAGGACGCGCGCGGCACTTTCCAGCTGAGGATCGACCGCTTCGAAGGCGGCACGTGCCGCCTTCTGCACGAGCGGAAAGGCGACCAGCGTCGAGGCGATGACCGCGCCCTGCCAGGTGAAAACGAGTTCGATCCCGTGGCGGTCGAGCCAGCCGCCGAAGGTGCCCTTGCGACCGAGCAGGACGAGCAGGTAATAGCCGAGGACCGTCGGCGGCAGCACCAGCGGCAAGGTCAGGATCGAATCGACGAGCTCGCGCGCAGGGGAGCGCCAGCGCGACAGGGCGAAGGCTACCGCGACGCCGAGCACGAGGTTGATCGCGGTCGCCCACAAGGCGACCTTGAGCGACAGCGCGAGCGGAACCCAGACGTCGCCCACGCCGGCTCAGGGTGCTTCGAAGCCGAAGCGGGCGAGAATTCCGCGTCCTTCGGCGGATTGCACGAAGGCTTCGAACGACTTCGCCTCGGTCACCTGCTTCGAGGCCGCGACCACGGCGATCGGATAGCTGATCGGCTTCGGGGTCGGCACGGTGGCGGCGACGGAGACCTTGTCTTTCGCGATCGCGGCATCGGTAGCGAAAACGAAACCCGCTTCGACTTCACCGCGGGCGACGTAGTCGAGGCTCTGGCGCACGTTCTGCGCGAGCACGCCCTTCGCTGAAACAGCATCCCAGAGGCCTTGCTGCTCCAGGGCGGCTTTCGTGTAACGGCCGACAGGAACAGAGGCGGGGTCACCATAAGCGACGCGCTTCACCGCCGCGTTTTTCAGATCAGCCGGTGAAGTAACCCTGACCGTCGCGTCCTTAGGCACGATCAGAACCAGACGGTTGGTCGCGAAGTCCTGCCGCGTCGACACGTCGATGGCTTTCGCTTCGACCGCCTTGTCCATCGCGGCCTGGTCGGCCGAGGCGAACACGTCCGCCGGGGCGCCACTGGCGATCTGGCGCAGCAGCACGTCGGACGCCGCGAAGTTGAGGACGACGTGGGTACCGGGGTGTTTCGCTTCGTAGGCCTTGCCGACGGACTGGAAGGCGTCGGTGAGGCTGGAAGCCGCCGAGACGACGAGATCGGCGGCGGAAGCCATGCCGGGACCGATAAAAAGGCACAGCGCGACGAGAGGGCGGAGGCGCATGGCGTCAGTCCGGCAAGGAGAGGTTGGGCAATATAGGAAGGTATATGGCGGGGGGTCAAATGCGCTGGCTGGCGCGAACCGGGGAGCGGGGAGCGGGACCTCCACGGTCACCGCCTCCCGGTCGGGCCATCCCCGCTGCCGATGCGCCTCAGCCCGCCGCCAGCACCACGAAGCTGCGCGGTGGCGCAATCATCTTGCCGCCTTCGGCCACGGTATCCACCGCGAGATCCAGATCGCTCGAGAACGCCACGCTCCAGGCACCCTCGGGCAACGCGAACTCCACCCCGCCATCGAAGGCGTTGATCAGGATCAGCACCGTCTGATCCGCCGCATGCTCTCGCACGCCGGAGGCCTGGCTGCGCCCGTCGAGCAGGATACCGATGGAACGCGCACGCGGATCGTCCCAGTGCTCAGGCTGCATCTCGCCACCGCCGGGGTTGAGCCAGACGATGTCGCGGATGCCCGATTCCTCGTCGTAACGACCGTTGAGAAAGCGACCGCGACGCAGGATCGGATAACGCTCGCGCAAGGCGAGCAATTCACGCACCGACTGGGCCAGGCTGCCCTCGGTCGGATCGTCATTCCAGTCGATCCAGCTCAGCTCGTTGTCCTGACCGTAGACGTTGTTGTTGCCGTTCTGCGTGTTGCCGCGCTCATCGCCGGAGAGCAGCATCGGCGTCCCCTGCGCCAGGAGCAGGGTGGCCAGCAGGTTGCGCGACTGGCGCTGCCGCATGGCGCGGATGCCCATGTCGTCCGTCGGGCCTTCGGCACCGTGATTGAACGAATGGTTGTTGTCCGAGCCGTCGCGATTGTCTTCGCCGTTGGCATCGTTGTGCTTGCCGTTGTAGCTCAGCAGATCGCGCAGCGTGAACCCGTCGTGCGCGGTGATGAAGTTCAGCGACGCGTACGGGCGACGTCCACGCTTGTCGAACAGATCGGCGGAGCCCGTGAAACGCCGTGCGAACTCCGGCAACTTGCCTTCCTCACCGATCCAGAACGCGCGCACCGTGTCGCGGAACTTGTCGTTCCACTCCACCCAGCCCGGCGGAAACTCACCCACCTGATAGCCGCCGGGACCACAATCCCACGGCTCGGCGATCAGCTTGGTCTGGTTGAGCACGGGGTCCTGGGTGCAGGCGTCGAGGAAGCCGCCGTTCTCGTCGAATCCGTACGGCTCGCGACCGAGGATGGTGGCGAGGTCGAAACGGAAACCGTCCACGTTCATGTCCGTGGCCCAGTAGCGCAGCGAGTCGGTGACCATCTGCAGCACGCGGGCGTGACTCAGGTTGACCGTATTACCGGTGCCCGTGTCGTTGATGTAATAGCGCTTGTCTTCCGCCAGTCGGTAGTAGCTGGCGTTATCGATGCCCTTGAACGAGAGCGTCGGGCCCATTTCGTTGCCTTCGGCCGTGTGGTTGTAGACCACATCGAGGATGACCTCGAGACCGGCGCGGTGATACGCCGCCACCATGTCCTTGAATTCGCGGGGGTCGCCGCTCGACATGTAGCGCGTCTTCAGCGCGAAGAAGCCGATGGTGTTGTAACCCCAGTAGTTGCGCAGGCCCTGTTCCAGCAGGTGCTGGTCGTCGAGGTAGGCATGCACGGGCAGCAACTCGATCGACGTGACACCCAGCTGGCGCACGTAGTCGATCACCTCTTCCGTCGCCAGGCCGGCGAACGTGCCGCGCTTGTCTTCCGGCACCGACGGGTGCTGCATGGTGTAGCCACGCACGTGCGTTTCCTGGATGACGGTACGGTTCCAGGGAATGTGCGGCTTGCCGTGTTCGATCCACTTGTACGTCGGATCGACGACCATCGCCTTGGGCATGAACGGCGCGCTGTCGCGCTCATCGAAACTGAGGTCGCCGTCGGCGTGGCCCACGGTGTATCCGTAGAGTTCGTCGGCCCAGATCAGCTCACCGACGATGTGCCGGGCATAGGGATCGAGGAGCAGCTTGTTCGGGTTGAAGCGGTGCCCGTTCTCCGGCTCGTAAGGGCCGTGGACGCGGTATCCGTAAAGCTGTCCCGGACCGACGCCCGGCACGTAACCGTGCCAGACCTCATCGGTGTACTCGGGCAGGTCGATGCGGCCCGTTTCGTTACCCGCTTCGTCGTAGAAGCAGACCTCGACCCGCGTGCCATGGGCGGTGAACAGGGCGAAGTTGGTGCCTTTTCCATCCCAGGTCGCTCCGCGCGGAAACGGCGAACCCTCGCGGACGGGGGAGGCGGAGTCGTAACGGCGATCGGGCATGGCGGCGTCCTCGTGGGGGTGGCGCACGATGACCCAGCGCACGACAGGAAAACGTGAGGGCGCCTCCTGGCCGACATACCTCAGCGACACCGCGCCGCAGCGCCTTTACACCCGGACGTGGCATCATCCCTGGACCCGCATCCAGGGTTGATCGAGGGGACGCCGCGTTGCGTCGAACACAGGGACACATGCGTTGGCTGGGATGGATGGCGACGATCGCCGTCTGGCTCACCGTGCTTGCGCCCACCGTGTCCAGGGCGCTGCCCGCGTTCGCCTTCCCCGATCTCGGCGCCTGGTGCGACAGGGAAGCTGTCACGGCGCACCACGGTATGCCGGACCACGGTCACGACATGGGCGGCGATCAGGACGCCGACGACGCGTGCGGCTATTGCGCCCTGTTCGCACAGACGCCTGCCCTCGGCGGCGACTTCTTCGTCGCCCGGTGGCTCCCGCTGGCCGGCTACGTCGACGCGACGCTGCCGGCCCGGCGTGCCGCACCATCACTGGTCCGCCATCACGCTCCCTCCCGAGGTCCGCCGGTCGCCGCGCACGCCTGATCGTTTCCGATCCCGCCGTACGCCAACGACCCACGGACTATCGCCATGACCCTGCTTCCTCTCGATGGACGCGCGCTCGCGCGCGCCGTCGCCTGCGCCATCGGTGCCTCCGCGCTTGCCGCCCATGCGGCCGACACGCCGGACGCCCCCCAGACCACCAACCTTCGCGAGGTGCGCGTTTCCGCCGTCAGCAAGGGAACCCATGTCGATCCCGACATGCCTTCGGCGGTCGAGACCGTCGACGCCGCCAGGCTCGACCGCCTCAACGTGATCAACGCGGAAGACGCGCTGAAGTACCTGCCCTCCTTCGGTATCCGCAAGCGATTCGTCGGCGACGAAAACGCCACGTTCTCCGTGCGCGGCACCAGCAACCAGCAGAGCGCGCGCGGCCTCGTCTACCTGGACGGCTTGCTGCTGTCGAACCTGCTGGGCAACAGCTGGTCGAATCCGCCACGCTGGTCGATGGCCTTTCCGGAGAACCTCGATCGTGTCGAAGTTCTTTATGGCGCGTATTCCGTGCTGTACCCGGGCAACGCCATCGGCGCCACGGTGCTGATGACCACGCGCATGCCCGACAAACTCGAGGTGACCGGCGACGTCCAGGCCTTCACCCAGCATGTCGATACCTATGGCACGGACCGCAACTACGGCGGCAGCCGGCAGAGCGCGACCCTCGGCGATCGTTCGGGCAGGTTCGCGTTCCTGATCGGCGTCGCGCATCTGCAATCCAACGGGCAGCCGCTGGTCTACGCCGTGCAGAACCGCGCCACCCGCGCCGGGACGACGAACCCGGTGACGGGAGCCATCGGTGACACGGGCGCCACGGGGCTTCCGCGTGAGGTCCTCGGCATCAACAGCGAAGGCCAGGAAGCGACCAGCCAGGACGAGGCCCATGTGCGCCTGACCTACGACTTCACCCCGGAGCTGACCGGCGGCATCACCGCGGGCTACTGGAACCAGGATCTCTCCCATCGCACGACGACGTACCTGCGTGACGCCAACGGCCAGCCGGTCTGGTCCGGTCCGGTGAGCATCGATGGCCGCCAGTACACGCTACCGGCCAGTTTCTTCGCCCCCAGCACGCGGCAGAGCCGCAACTATCTCTACGGCGTTTCGCTCGGCACGCACCGGGACAGCGGGTGGAATATCGAAGGCAACGCGTCGTACTTCGACATGGACCGCAACCGCGACCGTGTGGCCGACGCCGTGACCTACAACGGCAGCGGCCTGTTGACAGCAGGCGACGGCAGTCGCTGGCGGACTTTCGACCTGCGGGTCAGCCATACCCCGGACTCGCTGGACGCCAACTCGCACACGGTGAGCTTCGGTTACCACTTCGACGGCTACCGCCTCGATAACGTCACGAATCTGCTCTCCGCATGGCGTAACGGCGGCGCCGGCGCACTCACCGCGGCCAACGGCGGCAGCACGCAGACGCAGGCGCTCTATGTGCAGGACGCCTGGCAACTCGACGAGCGCTGGCGCCTTACCGCCGGTGCGCGCTACGAGCAGTGGCGCGCGTTCGGTGGCTCGCGTTCCACCGCCAGCGCAACCGTCGGGTATCCGGAGCGCAAGGAGTCCCATACCTCTCCCAAGCTGTCATTGACGTATGCCGCGAGCGACAACCTGTTGCTGCGTCTGTCCGGAGCACGCGCCTGGCGCTTCCCCACGGTGAACGAGCTTTTCCAGGGCACGTTCAACGGTATCGCGATCGTCAACAACGATCCGAATCTGAAGCCGGAAAACGACCTCTCCCGCGAGCTGTCGGCCGAGTGGTACCAGGCCCATGGCGTCGCGCGGTTCACGGTGTTCCGCAGCGATACACGCGACACGCTCCTGAGCCAGACCGATACGACCGTCTTTCCGAGCGTCACCAGCGTGCAGAACATCGACCTCGTACGCACGCGCGGTGCCGAGGCAAGCTATGACGGACGTGGCGTGGTCTGGGATGCGCTCGATCTCACGGCGAACGCGGCGTATACGCAGGCGACCACGGTTCGGAACCATCGTAACCCCTCGTCGGAGGGCAAGCAGTTCTATCGCGTGCCGCGATGGCGTGCGAACCTGATCGCCACCTGGCATGCGAGCGAAACGGTGGCACTGACGCTGGCCGGTCGTTATTCCGGGCGGCAGTACAACACGCTCGACCACAGTGACATCGACCCCGACACCTTCGGCGGAGCCAGCGCGTTCCTCACCTTCGACGCCAAGGTGCAGTGGCAGGCCAGTGAGCACGTGAACCTGGGTATCGGCGTGGATAACCTCACCGACCGGCGCTATTACGTCTACTACCCTTACCCCTCACGCACGTACATGGTGGAGGCGAAGTTCCGGCTCTAGGCCATGGCTGCCCCGCGGCGATGCTGCGCCATCGTCAGATGCTCGTCGAGCATGAACGATGCCGGGCCGCCGTTCCAGAGCCTGTCGAAGAACGCGGCGACACCCGCGTTGCCGGTGGCCAGATCGCAGGTGAAACGAAGCAGTTCCGTCCCGGGGACGGCGAGTCCTTCAGGCCGCCGGACCAGGAACAGTTCGATGCCGCCGGCGACGCGATGGGCCTGCGTCAGATAGTGCGCGGCACGCTCGGGCAACACCGCGGCCAGATCGAGCAAGGTCTCACCGATCCCGGCGAGGCCGTCGCACAGTCCCGGTGAGATGGCGTGGCTACGCATCAGGTCCGCCTCGCTGGTCAGCAGCATGTCCCGGTAACGGCCGTCGCCGGTGGCCGCAAGGAAGCGCGCCACGACGGCAAGGACGCCGGCCGTGCCATGGCGCAGGTAAGGCACCAGGGCGCCGCCCTCCACGGCGCGACGCCAGGTGCGATCCCCGTCCGCGTTGAATCCGTAGTGATCGAGGTCGAAGGCGAGCCCTTCGCGCGCCGCGTCGAAGAAGCGGGACTCGTCCGTCGCCCTGAACAGGTGCAGCAGAAACAACGCGATACCGGCGGCACCGTAGCCCAGCCCCACCGCTTGCATGGCTTCGCCGTGGTGCCAGCCGCGCTTGCCGTGCACGCACGGCCCTGCCGCCAGCAGCGCGTCACCCGCCGCGATCGCCGCCGCCAGCATCGCGTCATCCTGCGTACGCCGCCAGACCGCGATCCGCGCAAGGCCCCAGCCGGCGATCCCGTCGTACAACCCATAGCGCTCGCGAATGGGCCCGTCGAGGGTCGACGCGCCCAGCAGCGACAGCGCGAGGTCTTCCCTGCCCGCATCGAGCAGGACCCATGCGATGCCCGCGTCACCGTGCATCAGGTCGCACCCCCGATGTCGTCCCTCGTGCACGCCTGCGAGCAGGTAATCCATCAGGCGGTCGGGGACGGGCCGGCCTCCGCGCTGGCAGGCGTGCACGATGCCTGCCGCGCCGTACGCGACGCCCCAGGGATGGCGCTCGAAGACCTGCGGGTCCGCCGGCACGTAGCGATCGGGCCGCGCGCCTGCCGACAGTGTGTCGATGTAACGGAACAGATCGCCCGCGGCGTTCGCGACGGGTGCAACGGTGCGCCGCAGATGCGGGACCAGAAGCCGGTCATCGGCGAGATGCGTGAGCGCACCGCGCACCTTTTTCATCGCGGCGACAGGCGACGGCCGCTTGGTCGGCTCGTTGTCCATGAGCGCGGCGATGGTCGTGGCGACGAGCGCCGGATACCCCATGTCTTCGCACAGGCGATGCGTGATGCGCATGGCGGCGCGGGGATCGAGCGGCAGCATCGCATTGACCGGAAGCATGGCGGCGAAAAGGTTGGCGCCGAAGGCGTAGCGATCCTCCGCGCACGCGCTGGCGTGGTCGTCACGCTGTGGCGATCGCGACGCGAACCCCGGCGTGCACAGACCCGAGGGGCGGTCGAGCCCACGATCGACGGCCGCTTCGAGGTCGATGATGCGAACACGCCCGTCCGTCGCGATCATGATGTTGTGGAACGAGAAATCGCCCAGCGTGACGCCTGTCGCGTGGATGGCCTCCAGCGCGTCCGCTATGCGCTGGAACACGTCGCACAGCTCACGCAGGAAGCTCGCGACGTGGGCTTGCGTCGCTCGTGTCTTCAGCCACGGGTAGCGCTCGGCGAGCCACCGGCGCAGGGTCTGACCGTCGATGTACTCCTCCACCAGATACTGGTGCTCCCATTCGGTGAAGTAGGCGACGGGCGACGGCGTGACGCCAAGTGGAGCGAGCTTGCCCAGCAGGCGGTACTCCTTGAGCAGCAGAGTGGTGGCCGACTGCGTGCCGCCGATGTGGGGACGGGCCTCCTTGATGACGACGTGGCGTCCCGAGTCGCGATTCAACGCCAGATAGATGCCCCCGGCCGAGGAAAATGTAAGCGCGCCGCGAACCTCATAGCGTCCGCCGTCCAGGCGCAGTACCGATGAATCGCCGGCATCGGTATCCTGCGGAAACGGGTCGCGGACCCACGGCGGCAGGTGCACGTATGCGGCGCGTATATCCGGTTCCTTCTCGCCTGACGGGTTGCGCAGGAAATATTCGCGCTGCCCACCCGCCGACACCTCGTATTCGCCACGAATGCCACCGAAACGATAATGCAGGATGCGCGATCCCGGAAGGCGCCGGTCGCTGAGAATGTGCGGTCCCTCATAACCGGTCAGAACGGCCTGCAACTCTTCCATGACGTAGCGGAAGGCTTTCGGATCCGCCGGGTAGATCGTGATGAACTTTCCGGAGCCTCCGCGCGGCCACCGTTTGCCATTCATCGCGGCATGCATGCGCGCGTCGGCGGCGAATTTGAACGCGACGCCCAGCGAGCTGAGCGTCGCCGCCACGATCGAGAGCACGATCGGTGCGGTCGGCGTCACCGATGAGACGTGAATCTTCCAGCCCTGTGCCGGCAACGGCGTATCCGGCGGCAGGCAATGCATCCAGACCCCAGAGCGGTGCATGCGCCAGCTGGCCGGAACGATCCGGCGCACCGGCTCGACGAAATCCCGCTCGTCGATGACGCGACTGCCATGCGTTTCGAAGAATTCGCGGTCCACCGCGGTGTAGTACAGCAGTTCGGTCCGTCGTTCGGCGGGCATGACTGTCCTTGGAATGGCACGCTGAAAAACCGGCATGCGGTGCGACCCGGACGTCGCACCGCATGCCTTCGCCCCAGCCGGATCACGGCAGGAGTTACTGGCCGTCGATACCGTCGACGTTGGCGAACGAGCAGGCGCCGTTGCTGCATGAGCTGGTGGGCGTATCGGCTTCTCCCGCGGTCAGCGGATCGGCTTCGAGCATCTGCAAGCGGAGGACGTGGTCCATGTGATTCTCCTGGCGATATCGACGTGCTGCCTCCCCCCCATGGAGAAGCGCGTAAGCCAATCTAGGAGGGCAGCGCGATCGAAAACAGCGGGAGAGACGTGCCGGCTCGCCTTTTTTTCGCGCGGTGGGCAGATAAATGGCCGTCCCGTTCGAAACCGGTCGAGCCGCCTGTCCGGAATCGGACAGCGCGTCCGGAAACGGACAACGTCAGGTTCAGGGTCAGGTGCCGAGAGGGAGCACCACGATCGCCGTCGCACCCGGACCGTCGGACCGGTTACGCAGGTCGACGCTTCCCGCGTGCGCTTCGACGATCAGCCGGGTAAGGCTCAGGCCGATACCCGAGCCGGTTGGCTTGGTGGTGAAAAAAGGCACGAACAGTGAGGATCGTTCGGGCAGGCCACCGCCTTCGTCTTCGATCGTCACGCGAACCTGCGCACCTGCCACCATCCAGTTCACACGGACGCCGCCTCCCGACGCCAGCGCCGACTCCACCGCGTTGCGCAGCAGGTTGATGAAGGCCTGATCGAGCTGGGCCTCGTCACCGTTGACCACGACCTCGGCCGAACCTTCGACGCCGATCTGCATCCGGTCTTCCAGACGTGCGAGCCGACGCAAGGAAAGGTCGAGCCGGAACGCCTGGGCGCGCAGGGGTGGCAAACGAGCAAGGCGCCCGTAGCCCGCCAGGAAACGTGCCAGCGAATCCGAACGCCGCTCGATAACCTCCAGGCCTTCACGCAAGTCGTCCTCGACGGCGTCCCCACCGTGCTGATCGAGCAGGGCCGACAGGCTGCCCGCCAGCGAGCCGATCGGTGCGAGCGAATTGTTGAGCTCGTGGCTGAGCACGCGAATCAGTCGCTGCCATGCGTTACGCTCCTCGTCCCCAAGGGCTGCACTTACATCGTGCAGCATCACCATCGTGTTCTCGTAGCCTTCGCTGTACCAGACAGCGCGGCGGACGATCCAGCGCCCGGTTCGGGCAGGAAACTCCCATGAGAGAATCGCGTTGTCCGACGCGACGACCACCGGCATCAGGCCCATGGCATCGGCGTCGCGCCCGATGACGCTGTCGTGAGCCGCGCCGATCAGCTCACGCGCGGCAGGATTGATCATGACCAGGCGCTGCTCGCGGTCGACAACGAAGATCGGGTCCTGCAGGGCGGTGAGCGTCTTGCCCAGGAAGCGCAGGCTTTCGGTGCGTTTTCGCCGCCCTTCGCGCAGGGCGTCCGAGACGGCGTTGATGTCCGCGATCATGCCTCTGAGCGGGTGATGCCGCGAAGGCAGGCTGCCGCGCACGCCATAATCGCCCTCGCGCAGTGCGGCGAGCAGGCTTCCCAGCGTGCGCCAGGCCGTCAGCATGCGCCACGCGAAGCCCGCGATGGCGACCGCACCGAGACCCATTCCGAGCGCGAACAGCATCGCCATGTCCATCCCTGTCAGTTGACCTGGTCGAACCCGCCCTTGGCACGGTGCTTGTCGATGCGACGGTACAAGGACTGCCGCGAAATACCCAGTGCGTCGGCGGCCCTTTGCAGGTTGTTGTCGTTGCGTTCGAGCGCTTGCCGGATGAGCATCTCCTCCGCTTCGGGCAAGGTGAGTCGATCCAGCACCAGCGGTGCGCCGGACGGGGGAAGAAGCGCCAGCGTCTCCGCATCGATGTCGTCACGCGGGGCGAGCAGGACGGCGCGCTCGATGACATGCTCGAGTTCGCGCACGTTGCCCGGCCATCCGTAGGCACGCAGGGCACGCTCGGCGGATGGCTTGAGGTTCATCGCGCCGCGTCGCAGACGGGCACATTCGCGCAGGAGGAAATGGCGGGCGAGCGGCACGATATCCTCCCCGCGATCGCGCAGGGCCGGGAGCCTGATCTGCATCGCATTCAGGCGGTAGAGCAGGTCGCGACGGAACCGGCCGTCCCTTACCGCGGCATCGAAGTCGGTATGGCTCGTCGAGATCACCCGCACATCCGCGCGCCGTGTGCGCATCGAACCGCTTCGCTCGAACTCTCCTTCGTCGAGTACGCGAAGCAGCTTCGCCTGCTGCTGCAGCGTCATGTTGCCGACCTCCTCCATGATCAGACTGCCGCCGTGCGCCAGTTCGAAACGCCCGGGTCGGGGCGACGGCTCGTCGTCCCCGAACATCTCCTCCGAAAAACGCATGTCCGACAGACTGGCCATGTCGACGCGGATCAGTGGTTGGTCGGCACGGGGTGACATGGCGTGGATTTCCCGCGCCAGCAACGACTTGCCGCTGCCATTTTCGCCCATCACCAGCACGCTGGCGTCGCTGGCGGCGATGCGATGCGCGAGGTCCACCACCCGCCGCATCGACGTCGACTCGCAGATCCGCGTCGCGTCGGCCGACCGGCGTGCGAGCGCGGTTTCCGTGCGCAGGCGAAGGTTCTCCTCACGCATCGTCCGCAGGGCGATCTGCGCACGCACGGTGTGCACCATGCGCGCGTTGTTCCAGGGTTTTTCGACGAAGTCCGCGGCGCCTATGCGCATCGCACGCACGGCCAGGTCGATGCTGCCCCACGCCGTCATCACGATGAGCGGCAGGTCCGGGCACTCATGACGCAGGCGTGCCACCAGGTCGAGCCCCTCCGTGCCCGAGGTCGTATCGGCACCGTAGTTCAGATCCAGGATCGCGCAGGCCACGGCCGTCCGGTTGACGACGTCGCAGGCGCCAGCGGGCGATTCCGCTTCCACCGAGGGAATGCCTTCGGCACGCATCAGCAGGCGCAGGGACAACCGGATGTCCGGGTGGTCGTCAACGATCAGGACGGGCAAGGCATGATGACTTTCGGACATGGCGCTCGATGCTCCTGAGATGCATGACACGGCGTTGCCACACTCAGCCGCCACGCAGGATAGGGAGTGGTTGAAGATGAGCCGCCCACCATGCGGGACGTGCGATCGCGACGAGCGCGGCGGCGATGAATACGAGCACGGCGGCTGTCGCCGCCACGGCGTCGACACACTCGACCTGAGGCCAGGTACGCGTCAGCGCGGCCGCGGCAGACCCGAACGCCGCGCCGGCGACCGCCGCCAGGAAATAGCCGGTGACGGCGCCATGGACCAGTCGCCGTCGCGGTTCGCCCAGCGCCGTACGCAGGGCGAACTCGCGGTGGCGTACAGCCAGATCGACGGACTGACTCGAATACAGACCCACGGTCGCCAGGACCAGGGCGGCAAGTGCCGCGGCGGCGAGCAGGTTAGCGTTGCGCCGCGCCTCCGCCGTCGGTTCACCCACGAGGTCGGCGAGCCGCCGGTACGCGCCTGCCGCGACAAAAGGCGCCACCTCGCGCAGTCGGGACGCGAACGCCTCTTCGCTGCGTCGCTCCTCGGCGGCCGGCACCCGCCACACCGCGTACATCGGCATCAGGCGGCGAATGAACGCATAGATGGCAGGATCGACCTGGCTGAGCGGGACGAACACCGTGGCGACCGCGCGCTCCGACGGTCCCGCCACGCGTGTGTCCGCGACGATGCCGACGATGCGCATCGGTGGTGTCACCGCCAGGCGGGAATCGGACCGGACGAAGCCGCCGAGCGTCCCGCCCATGGTCTGCACGAACGTCGTGTTCACGACGGCGACCGGCATGGCGCCGGCCCGGTCGGTATCGTCGATGGCACGGCCCGCGAGGCGCGTGAGGCCCAGCGCTTCCGTCGTGCCCGGCGTCACGACGGCGAAGCGGACGAAGCGGCGGTGACCCGTCGCATCGAGGAAGGGCATGACC
This sequence comes from Luteibacter sp. 22Crub2.1, assembly GCF_900167995.1. Taxonomy (NCBI): domain Bacteria; kingdom Pseudomonadati; phylum Pseudomonadota; class Gammaproteobacteria; order Lysobacterales; family Rhodanobacteraceae; genus Luteibacter; species Luteibacter sp. 22Crub2.1. Next base: position 154,845 of record NZ_FUYT01000006.1, on the reverse strand, counting down.
AGACCGTCACCTCGGGGCAGCAGGTTGGTGAAGCCGGGTGGCCCGCTCAGCGGCGTTCCATTCGTGTCCCGGCGGAGGTCGTCAAGCATGGCGAGCACGTGGTCGCGCGTCGGATAGGAGGAGACGTCGAGGTGCATCGGGACAAACGTACCGCCTTTCGCATCGAAGCCCGGTGCGACTTTTTCGAGGCTGACGAGGCGAGCGACCGCCACCGTCGCAAAAACCAGCAGCGCACCGGCAAAGGCGGACTGAACCAGAATCAAGGCGATACGGGTCGCCCGCGCCAGCCTTCCCAGCCCATGACGTCCGTCCACCGCGATACGCTCACGCAGGAGATCGGCGAGGCTGTCGTGCACCATGCCGGAAACCGCGGCCATCAGCACCATAGTCACGTCCACCGCCATGGCGGTCAGATACACACGCGGCGACGTCTCGATCGGCAGGGCGCTGCTCAACCACGTGGCCGGGACGACGTCCTTGAATACCTGCACGAGAAGTGCGCCGGCCGGGAGGCCGATGCCCGCGGCAAGCACACCGATGGCGAGCGCTTCCTTTACGGTGGACGACCAGGGTGAAAGCCCACGCGCTCCGAGCGCCATTCGTATCGCGGTATCGCGCGACCGGGTGAGACCTCTCCCGAGCATGAGGTTCGACAGCGCGATGCCCGCCGCCGCGAGAACGCCTCCCGCGCATGCCATCAAGCCGAGCAATGGAGGCCTGGCATTTCTCACGAGAACGAGCGCCAGCGGCGTCGCACCGACGTCGGCATCGGCGCCGGTGTCCAGATCGCGACGACTCGCTTCCCGGGCCGTGCGCCCGGCGACCTCGGACGACAGGGCGTCGATCGTGGCGTCCGGCCGGAGACGCGCCACAGCGATCAGGTTGTCGGCCGCGTCGTCTGCCGAACTGGACACACGCATCGGCAGGACCACGTCCACATCGTGGAAAAACCGATATCCCTCCGGCAGGACGCCGATCACCGGCATCCGGCGCCCGTCGACGATAACCTCCCTGCCGAGTATCGACGGGAGACCGCCCCCGTGGCGACGCCAGAAATCAAAGGACACCATGACGCCCACGCCGGCGGCGAGATTCCTCCCCGCGGCAGGCACGATCCCGAGCGTTGAGAGAAAGCCCGGGTCCACACGCTGGCCCTGCAGCAACCATCGCTGCTCACCCATGACGAGATTCACGGCGCGGGGCAGACGCGTCGCGCCGCGCGATTCGACACTGGCAAGGCCGCCCATCGCCCCGACGAATCGCGGCGACGCGACGCGCGTCGGATCGCCGCGGTAGCTGGCACCGTACACGGCAAGACGGTCGACGTCCGCGAAAGGCGGCGGCCGCCACAGCAGGGAATCGACCAGGGTGAGCGCCGCGATGAAGGCGGCGATCCCTATGGACAGGGTGATCGCCGCAAGCGCGAGAAAGCCGACGCGCGCCCCACTTTCGCCGTTCACGGGAGCGAGCCCGCAAGCTGCCGCTCGTCGAGTCCGGACCCCGCCTCTCTCTGCCACTCGGCGTAGCTCGTCGCATCGACCAGTCGGCCGTCGAGCAGCCTGACGATGCGGTCGGCGGCTCCACGAAACCGCTCCTCATGAGTCACCACGCAGATGGTCCGGCCTTCGGCATGCAGGCGTCCCAGCAGCGCCATGATCTGTTCGCCGCTGGCAAGATCGAGGCTTCCCGTGGGTTCGTCAGCCAGCAGAATGGCGGGATCCCCGGCAAGGGCCCGCGCCACCGCGACCCGCTGTTGCTGGCCACCCGACAACTGGGCCGGGTAATGACGCACGCGGTGCGACATGCCGACGTCTTCGAGTGCCCGCAGGACCCGCTCGCGACGCTCCCGCCGACCGATGCCGCTGCGATAGGTCAGTGGCAAGGCCACATTGTCGAAGACATCCATGGCGCTGATCAGGTTGAACGCCTGGAAGACATAGCCGATCCGCTCGTTGCGCAGCCTCGACCGTGCCGCCCTGCCAAGCTGCCCTGCCTCCACGCCTTCAAAACGCACTTCACCCCCGCTGGGATGGTCCAGAAGTCCCATAAGCGAAAGCAGCGTCGTTTTGCCGCATCCCGACGGGCCGGCGATGGCGAGGAACTCCCCGGGGCGGACGTCGAGGTGAATGTCGGTGAGCGCATGGTGTTCGATGCTTCCGGCACGAAACACCTTGGCGATGCCGCGCATAGCGATCACGGGGGAGTTCGCACGCGGTTCCATAACGCGTTTCCTGCGTTCCTGCGGGGGACTTCGAGACTAGCGCGCCAACTTCACGTTGTCGTGTCACCGAGCCGTGCGATGGAAGCGATGGCGGGCGTATTGCCGGATTTGCATGGTGATCCCGAGACGGGACACGACCTCCCTCAGCCTTTGGTAATGGCTGCTCATACCCGGGGCTGGTAGCCCTCCTTTATGACAAAGCTTAGAATTGGCTTATGGGGAGGAACGCGGAAGTCTGTTCCGCGGCAATCGGAATGCGCGGGGTCGTCAGCGGGGCGGCCCGACGGCGCGGGTACGGAGTTCTCTCGATGGTTCAACGTTTTTCTCTTGGTGGCCGTGTCGCCTGGCTCAAGCGCTACGACCCGGATGGCTGGCTGCGGCCGGCGCTCGTCACATTGTGGAACGGCCTGGTCACCCGCCTGGATCTCCAGGCACTGCGTTCGCCGCCCCGCCACGCGGGTGAGGCGGCCAAAGCCGTGGAGGCCCGGCGGCTGCAGACGCTCAGCGCCTGCGGCGCACCGGTGCCCCGCATCCTGGGCGAGGGCCCGCGCAGCCTGATCCTCAGCGATATGGGTCCTACGCTCGCGCACCGGCTGAAGCGCCTCACCAGTGCCAACGATGCCGATGTACTGGTCAGGCAGACCGCGCGGGCCATCGGCGAGCTCCATCGGCACGGCGGCTATCTCGGTCAGGCGTTCGCGCGCAACATCACCGTGGGCGACTCGGGCGTCGGTTTCATCGACTTCGAGGAAGATCCCAGCGAGATCATGAGCCTGTCGCAGGCACAGGCACGTGACTGGGTGATGTTCACTACCGGCGTAGGTCCGTATTTCACGGGTCGTATGGATGTCCTTACGGGCCTGATCCATGACGAGGCGGTCGCGATGGAACCCGCCGTGGCCTCCGAAGTGCGCCGCATCGCCCAGCGTCTGAGCTTTCTGGAGCGTGCCGGACGCCTGCTCGGTCGCAAGACGGCCGCCATGGCGGGCGCGATCGGCGCCATGCGCAAAGGCTTCGCACTGCTGGCGATCGGTGCGTTCATCGTCGATCTGGCCAGCGACGGGGACTGCGACATGTGGCTGGCAATGATGGCCGTGGTCCAGCGCGCCACGACCTGAGTGCGCCGGCGCGTTACCATCCGGCGTCGCCCCGATCTCCTTCCAAGGTTCGCCGCATGGCTGTCCCCTCGACCGATTCGTCCTGGTTTCTTCCGCTCGACCGTGAACTGGGGCGGCTGATCCGCGATCTGGACTGGTCGGCGACCGCGCTCGGGCCCATCGACGGATGGCCGCCGACCCTTCGGCATGCGCTCGCCGCGATGCTTCGCGCCGACGCGCCGATGGCGATCTTCCAGGGACCGGAAGGTGTTTTTCTCTACAACGATGCCTATCGCGCCATTGCCGGCGTGCGACACCCCGAGGTTCTGGGCCGGCCGATCATGCAGGCATGGCCCGAACTGGCGGAGTTCAACCGGAACGTCCTCGACGTCGTGCTGGCCGGCGGCACGCTCGCCTATCGCGATCAGCATGTCGTGCTCGATCGCTCCGGTGAATCGGAGGACGCCTGGCTGCACTTCGACTTCAGCCCGCTCGTGGATACCTCCGGCGTTGCCGGTGGCGTGTTGGTGGTGATCAAGGAAACGACCCGGCGCGTGGAGGTCGAAGAGCGTCTGCGCATCGCCCAGCAGGCCGGCGGCGTCGGTTCGTTCGAGTGGTTTCCGGAGACCGGCCGCCTCGAAGTGTCCGAGGAATACCGCCGCATCTGGGGCCTTCCCGCCGAAGGCGTCGTCACCGACGCGATGCTGGGCGAACTGCTTCATCCCGACGATCGCCACGAGGCCGCGCCGCAACGGCTGGACCGGGCGAATCCGCTCGACTACACCGAGTACCGGCGCATCGATCCCCTCACGGGCGAGGTCCGCTGGATCGCACGGCGGGGGGAAGTCATCGCGCACCCGGGTCAGGCGCGCCGCCGCTTCATCGGCATCGTCATGGATATCACCGCGCGGAAAGCGGCCGAAACCGAGCTCGCCGCGTTCGCCGCGACGCTGCAGGAGCGCGTCGCCCAGCGCACCGCCGAGCTGCTGCGCACCCAGGACGCGCTGCGCCAGAGCCAGAAGATGGAAGCGATCGGCAACCTGACCGGCGGCGTTGCCCATGACTTCAACAACCTCCTGCAGGTGATCAGCGGCAATCTCCAGCTGCTGGCCGAGGATGTCGGTGGCAACGAGCGTGCGGAGCGACGCGTCCGGCACGCCCTGGCGGGCGTGGCGCGAGGCTCGAAACTCGCATCGCAGCTGCTGTCGTTCGGCCGGCGGCAGCCGCTCGCGCCCAAGGTGGTCAACATCGGCCGTTTCATCCGCAACATGGACGACCTGCTGCGGCGGACGCTGGGCGAAGCCATCGAGGTCGAGACGATCGTCGCCGGCGGCCTGTGGAATACCCTGATCGACCCGGGCAACGTGGAGAACGCCCTGCTCAACCTGGCGATCAACGCGCGCGACGCGATGGACGGCCAGGGCAGGCTCACGATCGAAGCCGGCAACGCCTATCTCGACGCGCACTACGTCAGCTCGCTCGACGACGGCGAAGTCACCGCGGGCCAGTACGTGCTGCTTGCGGTGACCGACACGGGCCATGGCATCGACGCGACCATCGTCGACAAGGTGTTCGAACCGTTTTTCACCACCAAACCGGAAGGTCGCGGCACCGGTCTCGGCCTTTCCATGGTCTATGGCTTCGTCAAACAGTCCGGCGGCCACATCAAGGTCTACAGCGAGCCGGGCGAAGGCACGACAGTGAAGCTCTATCTGCCGCGAACCACGCAGTCGGAGGACATCATCGTCGACATCGATGCCGGTCCGGTGACGGGTGGTCATGAGACCATCCTCGTCGCCGAGGATGACGAAGCGGTACGCGATACCGTCGTCGCTCTGCTCGCAAACCTGGGCTACCGCGTACTCAAGGCGCGCGACGCGCAGAGCGCATTGTCGATCGTCGACAGCGGTATTCCGATCGATCTGCTGTTTACCGACGTGGTGATGCCCGGCCCGCTGAAAAGCCCGGAACTGGCCCGCAAGGCGCGCGAGCGTCTTCCCGGGCTGGCTGTGCTGTTCACCTCGGGCTACACCGAGAATTCGATCGTGCACGGCGGCCGCCTCGACGAAGGGGTCGAGCTCTTGAGCAAACCCTATACGCGGGAAACGCTGGGTCGCAAGCTGCGCCAGATCCTGGCCGCGCAGGCGCAGCGCGATGCCGCCGATCCGGCGACGCCTTCGGTCGCGACGCCCACACCGCCACCTGCGAAGGCTCTGCGCATCCTCGTCGTCGAAGACGACTGGCTGGTACGCACCACGGTCGTGGAGATGTTGCAGTTGCGCGGCCACGACGTCCGCGAGGCGGGGGACGGCACGCGGGCCGCCGCCTTGCTCGATCAGGAAGCGGCGGATCTGGTCATCACGGATGTCGGGCTACCGGGCATTTCCGGCATCGAACTCGCCGCGACGCTGCGCCAGCGCTTTCCGGACCTGGCGGTGATCTTCGCCACGGGCCACGCTGGTACGGCCGGCCTCCCCGACGATGAGCGCAGTGTCGTGCTGTCCAAACCGTACGGCTCGGAGGCACTGACCAGGGCGGTCAGCCGCCTGTTTCCGGTGCGCTGAGCGGTCCGATCCGTGCACCTCAACGCATTGTGGCGCAACGACGTAATCGTTTACATGTAACGGCATTTACGTGCCCACATCCGGGGCCGATGCCGGTATCCTTGCCCGCCTGACGCGCCCTCACGCGTCCACTCCGCTTTCAAGGCAGAACCCATGAATCGTGATCCCCGCATCGAAGACCTGATCGCCCGCATGACCGTCGAAGAGAAGGTCGGCCAGCTCGGGTGCTTTGCGGATGCCCTGCGTCCGTTCGCGCCCGACATCAACCCGGAAGCGAATGCGCTGGGTGCGGCGGAGGTTCGCGAACAGATCCGCGCGGGCCGCGTGGGCTCGCTGTTCAACGGCGTCGGCGCGGCCGAGGGCCGCGAGGCGCAGCGCATCGCCGTGGAAGAAAGCCGCCTCGGTATTCCGCTGCTGCTGGGAGCCGATGTCATTCATGGCATGCGCACCGTGTTTCCCATTCCCCTGGGTGAGGCATCGACGTTCGAGCCGGACCTCGCCGAGCGCACCGCGCGCGTGACGGCCGTCGAGGCCACCGCCGCCGGCATCCACTGGACCTTCGCTCCCGCCGTGGACATCGCACGCGACCAGCGCTGGGGACGTGTGGCCGAGGGCGCGGGTGAAGACGTGGTGCTGGGCTCGGCGTTCTCCGCCGCGCGTGTGCGGGGTTTTCAGGGCGCCGACCTCAAGGCCGACGATTCGCTGCTCGCCACGCCGAAGCACTTCGCCGCCTACGGCGCGGTCGCGGGCGGCATGGAATACAACGCCGTCGATATCTCCCCGCAGACGCTGCGCGACGTGCATCTGCCGCCGTTCAAGGCGGCGGTCGATGCCGGTGCGCTGACCTTCATGAGCGCGTTCAACGACATCAACGGTGTACCCGCATCGGCCAACCGCGAACTGATGACCGATATCCTGCGCGGGGAATGGGGTTTCGAAGGCCTCGTCGTTTCCGATTACACCGCCGACATGGAACTGATCGCGCACGGCTTTGCCGCCGACGAGCGCGACGCCACGCGCCTTGCCTTCGTCGCGGGTGTCGACATGAGCATGCAGAGCGGCTTCTACGCGGCCAACCTGCCCGACCTCGTCGCGAAGGGCGACGTGCCGATGGACGTGCTGGATGAAGGCGTCCGTCGGGTGCTCACCGTGAAACAGGCGATCGGCCTGTTCGACAATCCCTACCGCTCGCTCGATGCCGTGGCCGAAGCGGATACGTCGAAGCGGGCCGGGCACGACGAGCTGGCGCGCGAGGCGTCGCGTCGCTCGATCGTGATGCTGAAGAACGACGGCGTGTTGCCGTTGCGCAAGGCGGGCCAGAAGATCGCCCTCATCGGTCCGTTCGGTACCGATGTCGACAACATCGAAGGCTGCTGGACGTTGTTCGGCGACAAGACGCGATACGTGACCATCGAGGCCGGCCTGCGTGCCGCTCTCGACGATGCGGGCTCGCTCGAGGTGGTCGCCGGCAGCGGCATCGAAGATGCGATCGACGGCGGGATCGATGCCGCCGTCGCGGCGGCGAAACGTGCCGACGTCGTTCTCCTCGCCATCGGCGAACCGCAGGTCTATTCCGGTGAAGCGCAGTCGCGCACGCAGATCATCGTCCCGCCCGCCCAGCAGGCGCTGGCCGAGGCCGTCGCCGCCACCGGCACACCGGTCGTCGTCCTGCTGAAGAACGGTCGCGCGCTGGCCCTTACCGGTGCCGTGCGCAGCGCCTCGGCCATTCTGGTGACGTGGTTCCTCGGTACGCAGACCGGCCCGGCGATCGCCGATGTCGTGTTCGGCGATTACAACCCGGCGGGGCGTCTTCCGGTGAGTTTCCCGCAGGACGCGGGCCAGCAGCCGTACTTTTACAATCACCTGCGCACCGGCCGCCCGGAACTGGCGGATCAGCCGCCCGCGTTCAAGGCGCGCTATCGCGAAGTCACCTTCGAAGCGCTGTACCCCTTCGGCCACGGGCTCAGCTATACCTCCTTCGGTTACGACGCGCCACGCGTGAAGGCCCGCGTGCGCTGGGACGAAACCATCGTCGTCTCCGCCACGGTGACCAATACCGGTGGCGTCACCGGCGAAGAGGTGGTGCAGCTTTACATCCACGATCGTGTCGCCAGTCGCGTGCGGCCCGTGCGTGAACTGAAGGCGTTCCGCAAGATCCTGCTCGCTCCAGGTGCCTCCGAAGAAGTCTCCTTCGAGCTGACCCGCCGCGATCTCGCTTTCACCCATCGCGACGGCACGACGTTCGAAGCGGAGCCGGGTGAGTTCCACGTCTGGATCGCGGGCTCGTCCGCCCAGGGCGAACCGGCCACGTTCATGCTCGACCCAGCCTGATCGGCATAATGGCGCCCTCTTCCTCGAAGCGGAGCGCGCCATGCACGACCTTACCGGCAAGATCGCCCTCGTCACCGGCGCCGCCAGCGGTATAGGTCGCGCCATCGCCACGGCGTATGCCAACGCGGGGGCGCGTGTCGTGGTCGCCGATATCGCCGCCGACAAGGCGGCCGAGACGGCCGACGCGATGGGCCACGGCGCCATCGGCATGGCCATGGATGTCACCGATGAGGCACAGGTCGACGAGGGCTTCGCGCGCACGCGGCGTGAACTGGGTCCGGTCGATATCCTGGTCAGCAACGCGGGCGTGCAGATCATCGCGCCGATCGTCGACTTTGCATTCGCCGACTGGAAGCGGATGCTCGCCATCCACATGGACGGTGCGTTTCTCACCACGCGCGCGGCCATGCGCCACATGATCGATGCCGGCCGCGGCGGATCCATCATCCTGATGGGATCGGCTCACTCGCATGTCGCCTCGAAATTCAAAGCACCTTACGTGGCGGCAAAACATGGCCTGCTCGGGCTTGCGCGTGTCGTCGCGAAGGAAGGCGCCACCCACGGCATCCGTGCCAACGTCCTCTGTCCGGGCTTCGTGCGCACGCCGCTGGTCGAAAAGCAGATCCCCGAGCAGGCGAAGGAACTGGGCATCGGCGAAGACGCCGTCATTCGCGATGTCATGCTCCGCGACACGGTGGATGGTGAATTCACGACGCTGGAAGATATCGCCGACACCGCACTGTTCCTTGCGGGCTTCGGGTCGAATGCGCTGACCGGTCAGTCGCTCCTCGTCTCGCACGGCTGGCATATGCAGTAAGCGGAACGACGGCCGGCAACCACATGATCCGTCGGGAAGCACCGGCCCCATGCAGGCATGAGGCTGATACGACCCGACACCCCGCTTTACTAACGTGAGCGTCCTTTTCCGCCATCCAGGCCAAGGACGTCCTCATGACACCATTACGCTCGCTGGCTTCATCGGCCGGCATGCTCGCCGCGTTCGTGCTCCCGGCCGCCGCACAAGTCGCCCCGTCACCGGTCTATCAGGTGCCGTCGGTCGCCACCCAGGGCATCACGTGGTCGGCATGCACGGATCAGGATGCGGACCCGGCGATCCAGACCCTTCTCGGCGAGCGGCTGCGCTGCGGTACGGTGAGCGCTCCCCGCGATCACCACCGTCCTGCCGACGGCAGCATCCATCTTCGCGTTTTCCGCGTCGCGGCGGCGGACGCCGCGAAACGCCAGGGCACGCTCTTCGTCAATCCGGGCGGTCCCGGCGGCGATCCCAGGCAATTCGCCGCCATGCTGGCCGCGATCTGGATGCACGCGAAGCCGGACGACCGCGTGCACGGCGAGAAGAGACGCATGGCCGATGCGTTCGACCTGGTCGCCGTCGTGCCCCGGGGAATGCCGGGCAGTGCGCCTCTGACCTGCGCGGGAGAATTTCCCGACGCCCGCTCCATCCTGCTCGACCGCACGACGCGCAACATCGCCCGGTGGGACCTGTTGCAACGCCGGCTCGCGGACGCGTGTCGCGCTGACCCTCTCCACCCGTACATCAGTACCGAACAGACCGTGTACGACCTCGACCTCGTTCGTCGGGCCCTGGGCGAGCGTACGTTCAACTACCTTGGCATGTCGTACGGCACGTGGCTTGGCGCGTGGTACGGAGCGACTTATCCCGACAAGGTGGGTCGGATGTTGCTGGACTCGTCCATGGATTACACCTCATCCATGGAGGAAAACTTCCTGCTTACCGCGCAGGCGGAACAGGAGCGCTTCGACCGGCTCGTCGTCAAACCCGCGGTGGCCGCGTCCGCGCTCTACGGCCTGGGCGAGGACCAGGCCGCCGTCCGCGGCGTTCTCGCGACGATGCCCTATCGCGTACAGCGGACATGGACGGGAGAATACCGCTCGCCTGAAAGCCTTAAAGCGGCGCTGGCCATGTCCGAGTGGCTGCGTGTCCAGCCTGAGCTCGACCGCGACTCGATGGCCACGCGAATCGCGACGGACGTGCTTCATCGGGACGCGGAGGTCGACCAGCGAATCCGCGCCGAAGCGTCGCGCATGCTGGCGGCGCTCTACACCCCCGTGGCCGACGACACGCCTTCCCCACTTACGGCCATGTCCGCGATGCTCGTCGCCGTGCCTTGCAATGACACGCCTGGAACGCGCGACGCCGGTATCTGGCACGAGACCATTGCGCGCTACGCGCGCGATTACCCCGCCGCGCGCAGTGGCGACCTGGTCAACGCATGCGTGTTCTGGCCAGGTCCCAATGCGGTGAAGCCCCCGGTCGAGCGACTGGCGCGCGCGGGCCAGATCCTCATCATCGCTTCCGAGCACGATACGGTGACGCCGGTGTCCGGCGCACTGCGGATGGTCAACGCTCTGCCCAATGCTTCGTTGCTGGTACTGCGAGGCAGCGACCGCCATTCGGTATTCACGCTGACCGACGAAGCCTGCATCGAGCGTACCGGAGCCCGCTTTCTGCTGGATGGGCGAAAGCCCACCGAACAGCTGACCGAATGCCAGGTGGATGGCGCGAGCGCGCCGGCGCCGACCTCCGCGACCCCACAGGTGACGAGGTTCACGGACACCGCTCGCGTACAGCAGTGGCGTGACCGGCTCGATCGCCTGTTCGGGCAGAAGCCGAGACTCTACCCGTCCCTGCGCACGACATCTCACTGAAGGCCATGACGGCCCGTTTTCCATCCGTAAAGGACGACCACGATGAAACATCGATTCACGGCCTTCGCACTGGCCCTGCTTCCGCTGGCCAGCTTCGCGAACCCGCAGATCGCCTGGACCGATTGCACCACCGATCTGGTGGGATCCGGCGGAACGGCCCTGGGTGATCGGCTGCAGTGCGGCACGCTGCGGGCGCCTCTGGACCACATGGCACCGGATGGCCGGTTTTTCGATGTCGGCGTCGTGCGCATACGCGCCGCCGCCGCCGACCAGCGGCAAGGTTCGCTGTTCGTAAACACCGGCGGGCCCGGAGCCCATCCGGGAAGGCTCCTCCTAGCCATCGCCCGCGGGTGGAGCCAGGAAGACCCTGAAGATCCCGACACCGCAGACAAATATCGCCTGGCGCAGCGCTTCGACATGATCGCCGTCATTCCCCGCGGGCTTCGCGGTGGGACGGAGTACCGGTGCCTCACCGGGTTACCACCCCGCTATGCGTTCCTGCCCAGCCACCTGGACGACGACAACTGGCGGAAAGTCATCGAGGAGGCCAGCGAACAATCGTCGGCGTGCGCCGCGCCACCCGAAGCACGCTTCATCAGTACCGAACAACACGTCCACGACATGGACATGGTCCGCCGTGCGTTGGGTGACGACTCACTGAACTTCTACGGCATCTCGTATGGCGGGAGGGTCGGTGGCTGGTATGCCGCCATGTACCCGACGCGTATCGGTCGCATGCTGCTCGACTCGACCATGCTTTTCACCCATGACTTCCGTGCGGCGATGGAGATGACGCAGACGGCGCGGCGAAAGCAATTCCAGAAGGCACTCGCGCCCATCGTCGCCGATCCCGTTCTTTATGGCCTTCCGGACGACCCGTCCGCGATCACCTCGTCGTTCGACGACCTTCCGGGACGCACGAGGGAAATGTGGTATCCCTTCCTCGACTCGACGCCACGGCTGGCGGCCGCGTTGTGGATCGCGGGCTGGATCCGCGAAGCGGAGCCTGAGTCGCAGTCGAAGCTCGAAGGCCGTATCCGCCGCCAGACCTTCAGCGCGGACGCCTCGCTGGATCGCGGCATCCGTTGGGCCGCGATGCAACTGGCGGCACATTACTTCGCGCCGACACCCACCGTCCCCCGCTTCGACGCCGGACAGGACGGCGACTCCGTCCGTCTTGCCGTCGGCTGCAACGACTCGCGATGGGCGTTCTCCGATGACCAGATCCGCGCACGCGCTGTAAACGGCGCCGCGCGATACCTGCACTCGAACGGTGACGACATTCTCGAGGAACTGGTGTGCTCCCGCTGGCCCCATGCCACCGCACGATTGCCGGACCTCACGCGTGTGGAGCAGGCACCGCCGTTTCTCCTGCTCCAGTCCGAGCATGACGTGGCGACGCCGGCGGAGGGTTCGAGAAATCTCCTCGACCGCTATCCCAATGCCCGGCTTCTGACGGCTCGCGGCTCATCGGTGCACGGCGTGTTCAACTTCACGACATCGCAATGCATCGAGCGAACGGTGGCCCGGTATCTCCTCGACGGCAGCCTCCCCGACAGTGAGTCGCGCGAGTCGTATTGCGAGGGTACCAACGAGAATCCCCTGTCCGCGCTGCCACACACGCCGGCGCCCGCGTCGACGCCAGCCACGCCCGCGACGCACGACGAATTCCGATGACGGATCAAGGACGATCATGAAAACCCTGCTACCTCTGACGTTGGCGCTGCTCGGCGCCGTCGCGTCGCCTTCCCTGCTGGCGCGCGTGCCGTTCATCACGTGGGCCAGCTGTCCGGCCGAACTTACCGGCGGCACGTGGCCCGAACTGGGTGAGCGGCTGCACTGCGGGAAGGCGCGAATGCCGTTCGATCATCTCAGGCCGGATGGACGCACCATCGAAGTCGGCGTCGTAAGGATCGCCGCCGGGGATCAGTTCAAACGCGAAGGAGCGCTCTTCGTCAACGTGGGTGGTCCCGGCGGGCAACCGGCGGCCTTCGTCGCGTCGATGGCCGCGGCATTCGGCGCGGTTGAAGCGTCCGATCCGTTGCACGGCGACCGAAGGCGACTTGTGGAACGCTTCGATCTCATCGCGGTGATTCCTCGCGGACTCCGGGGCGGCTGGACCTACGAGTGCGACGCGGTCGCACCGACACGTCACTTCCTGCCGGCACATCGCGACGACGCCAACTGGAAGCGCGCCATCGCCGATGCCCGCGCGCAAGCCAACGCGTGTTCGGTGCACGCCGAAACCGCGTACCTCAGTACGGAGCAGCACGTAAGGGACATGGACGCCGTCCGCGCTTCGCTGGGCGACGACACGCTGAACTTTTACGGGATCTCGTACGGGGGCCGGGTGGGTGCGACGTATGCGGCACTTTACCCGGAGCGCATGGGCAGGATGCTGCTCGACTCGTCTCTGATGTTTCACCGCGGCTACCGCACCGCCATGGAGCTGACGAATGACGCGCAGCAGGACGCCTTCGAAAAACGCGTGCTGGCTCCCATCCTGCACGAGCCATGGCGCTATGGGCAGGTAAGCGATGCCGGCGAACTCCAGGGCGCGATCCGTGGCTTCGCCGACGAGCTGAGGCCCGCATGGCACGATGCGCTGATCAGTCCCGCCCATCTCGCCGCCGCGATGACGATGGACAGGTGGGTCAAGGCATCCGGCTGGCGCAACTGGCGAAGCCTGCAGAGTCTGGCGGCTGCCAACCGGTTCAGCCTCGATGCCGCGACAGACGGTGCGATACGACAGGCCGCGCTGGAGCTCACCCAGCGTGGTGCGAGCACCGTGGCGGGCCAGGTCCGGCGGCGCCACGGCAACGCACATCGGCATGACTCGCTGGTCGACCGTCACGGCGAGTGGCTCAACCTCGCGGTGATGTGCAACGACGAATCCTGGGAGCCGATGCAGGAGAAGATTCGCGCCCGCGCGGACCGCGATGCATTCACTTACACCCAGGCTGACGGCTCGCAGATTTTCGACCAGCTGACCTGTGCGGCGTGGCCGTCGCGGGTCGCGCGCAGCCCCGACTTCGGCGTGCTCGAAACGCGTGCTCCCTTCCTGCTGATCCAGTCCGAGCATGATGCATCGACGCCACTGGTCGGTGCGCGCGCCATGCTCGACCGATTCCCTTCCAGTCGGCTCGTCGTCGCGAAGGGCAGCTCACAGCACGGCCTGCTGGCTCAGTCCGCGACACCATGTGTGGAGAAAGCCGCCATGGCCTATCTCCTGGAGGGCCGCCTCCCCGAAGGCCCGGACAGGGAAACGGCATGCGCTTTCGTGCCCGGCGAGCCTTACCAAGATCTCACGGCGTCGTATGAGTGGGATGACGCACGGCTCTGATCGGGAAAGCGCGCTCAGAACATGATCTGAGCGCGCACCTCGACGATGTGCGGGTCGATGCGCAGATCGCGCCGGTCACTGGTCGCCCTGACGTAGTTGCCCTGGAGTTTCAGGTATTTCGTGATGTACCAGTTCGCACCGAACGTCCAGTCGTGCTCGGTGCCGCCCAGCACCGGGCCGTCGTCGAGGTCGAGCGTGCTGTAACGAACGAGGAATTCGAGTGCGCCCCAGGGCCCCTTCGGGACGACATCGGCGACGTTGCCGCTGTTATAGGTGCGCGATTCGCCGGTGACCACCCAGCTGCCGAACGCGTACCAGCCGTGTGCGATGAAGGCGGGCTTGTCGACCAGCTTGACGCGGGCGTCGAGGTATTCGCTCTGAACCGACCACGGCCCTCCGATCCACAGGCCTTCGAGACCGCGGCGATCGACATGGTCGGCCACGCTGAGCGTGCCGGAATCGATGAGTCGCTGGGTGATCAGGCCGGCCTCGGGCAAGGCGCGCAGGCGGATGTTCGGCGGGGTGTAGCGCCCGCGTCCATCCGTCGTGCCGTCAGGTGTCTCGCGCGAAAGGGACAGGCCAAGGTGCACCACGTCGCCCGGCGAGTTGTGCGGCGTCCATGCGGCGCGCCCTGCCACCATGCGGCCGTCGAGATCGCCTTGCAGGTTGCCGCCGTGGTAGTAACCGAGTTGTATCAGGTACTGCTTGCGGGTCAGAGCCCAGTCGATACCGAGGCGTCGGTTCGCGTACACCGCCTGCATCGGCAGCGAGGATTCCAGAAACGACGTCGTTCCCGTGCTGGTGTTGCCCTCGAAACCGACGGGCGTTTTCATGAAACCGACGCGTAGCGCGCCGTAGTCGTCGCCGAGCAGCGCCTTGCTCTGTACGCGAAAAAACGTATCCAGCCACGTCTTCGCCTGAAAGTCGAAGACGACCGTCGCGTCGTAGACACCTTTTTTGCGTACGAAGAACCCGAACTCTTTCCGGCGATTGGTCTGCGCGTCTTCGTAGGTGCCTTCATCGTGCGAAAAGCGGTCGAGGTCGAACTGGTATTTCAGCGTGAGGCCGAGATCCGTGCCATCGGCGAACACGTGATGAGTCGGCCAGTTGCTTCGCCAGTCGTAGCTGGTGGCGGGTACGTCGGCGGCAAGCGCATACGCGGGAGCGATCAGCGCCAGCGCGCCGAGGATGATGGTCTTCAAGCGGGTCCCCTCCCGAGGCTCCCGGCGGACAGCCGGGCGTTATTCGTAAGACTATACAACGGATATAAGAATATCCTCAGATCTTGCGAACATGATCGGCCTGAATCGCATTTACTTGAAGGCGGTCGCTGTTTACCGCGCTGCCACTCAGCGGGGACGTTTCGGTTTCAGTCGAATCTCGAAGAGGGTGGGCCAGCGCTTGCCGGTCACGAACAGGCGATCGTGGGCCGCGTCGTAGGCGATGCCGTTGAGGACGTCATCGGCCGGGTCATCCATGCGGCTCGTGTCGACGAGCCCCGAGAGGTCGATCCAGCCGGTCACGTGTCCGGTTTTCGGATCGATACGAGCGATGCGTTCGGTCTGCCAGACATTGGCGAGGATCTCCCCTTTCACCCACTCCAGTTCATTGATCATGCGCAGCGGCACGCCGTCTGCTGTCACGTCGATGCGACCGGTCTGCGCCAGGGTGACCGGATCGAGAACCCGGATGGTGGGCGTGCCGTCGCTCATGTAGAGATGTTTCGCGTCGCGCGTCATCGCCCAGCCTTCGCCGGGATAGCTGAACTTGCCAACGGGCGCGAAGGTCTTGCGGTCGTAGATGAAGCCGACACCATCGCGCCAGGTCAGCTGCAACAGGTGGTCGCCCGAGACGATGATGCCTTCGCCGAAGTATCCGGGCGGGGTGTCGAGATGCTGCGCGACCTCACCGGTATCGAGCCGGACCTTGCGCACGCCCGAGCCCATGTATTCGCCCGTGCTCTCGTAGAGAAAACCGCCGTCGTAGAACAGCCCTTCCGTAAAAGCCTTCGGGTCGTGCGGGTAGGTGCGCACCACCGTGTAGCCGTACACGGGAATATCGGAGGCCGTCGCGACACTGCCACACCCGACCAGCCACGCAAACGCGGCCAGGACCGCCACGCGAATCGGAGAGGTTGTCATGCCGGGATACCTGTGTGTGAATTGCAGGCATCCTAACGGCAGTTTCGCCACGATCAAGGGGCGACGGCGGCTCGCAAGATCGCACCCACCCCGTGGCTGCGGGAGCCGAGGGTGCGATAGGTCGGGTCCGGCAACGTGGCGTCGGCACTGCTGCCAGACGGCACCGTCAGGTCGAGAAGGAACCGGTCGCCGTTGACGGTTCACGCTGTCGCGATGCGTCCGGGCGGCCGTGTCCAGACTGCCGCCCCCATGAGTGAGGCTACCTTCCGGCACCGGGGCGGGCATGATCGAGACGACAATGTGCAAAGCGTACCGATTCTTTACGCATTACCCCACCGAAGACTTCGCTACCGTCAGTGCACTGTTCGACAGCGCTCAGGCGTCCCGTAAAGTTCGCAGGAATCAGCCGGAAATGAGTGACGATCTAGTCTGACCTTTATTCTCGCTTAAACACTGAAGGTTTTGTCGTTTTTCGTCAGGCTCCATGCTCCCAGCGTCATCCCGCCCTGACCGCCATCGGTGTTCTGCTTTTGATACTTCCACTGGATCGCCGCATATCGCAAAGCGATGGTTTCGGTGGGTAGCGGGGCCCCGTCAACATTGAGGGTGATGCTCGATATCAGAACATTCTTAAGTTGCACCTCGAGATACTTGACGCGTCGTCCATCCCCCGCGTCCCTGTAGAGGTCTATCTGCGCGGACTGAAAGGTCGTCCCGCCGGACAAAGCCTGGTACATCACGGGACTCGACAAGTCGATCTCTTTCACGACGAGGAAGTCACCGTGCGAGGTACGGCCTACGGCATGCCCGCCTGCAGTCGAGGCTACCGGGGACGCGGGCTGCTGCATCTGGTGATGTAGCCGACTCAACTCGATCCACTGCGCATGTTCTTTGTCAGTGGACGCCCGCGATGTCAGGGCCACTCAGTTTCAGATAGATGCTTTTCATCGGATTCCTTGATGATGTCGATAATGTCGATCCGCAGCCTCGCATCGGCGTGCGGGCATGCGTTGTACCGGAATTCGTCGACGAATGTTTGAGACTGAGGGACAGCGCAATTTCCCGCACATCGTTCGTTCATGAAGATGCTTCGCTTGCTGAATGCGTGGCGCGCGTTTGGTACATGGCGATTGCCGGTACGACTACTATCCGCGCCGGATGGTCAGGCCCAAGACCGAGGCATGATTGGAGAAGGAAGCATCGCGCGCTACGGAACGCGCGATCGCTCACGCGAACTAACAAGGAGCGTCACCATGATTGAGAACACATCGTCTTGCCAGAGGGTCATTGGCATCAGAGACAAGATCGAGTCGATTCCCCGAGCGATGCGTCACATGGGATGGGCAGTTTCCGCCGAATTGATGGAACATTGGCTGCATGGTGCGGCGTGGGTGCTTCCGCACGAATGGAAATCGATCAACCCACCAGATCCGCGAACCCTGTCGCCTAGTCAAGTGAACACGCACGCCGTTCGCATGAGCTGGGCGCTTTCGCACGGGCATGTAGCCATGGCCATGACCAGATTGCGCGCGAAAATGGCGAATGGTCCGGCCAGAGAACTGCTTCGCAAGCGTCTGAGTGGAGCTGCATGGGGCACAAGCAATCGAGTCGCGTTTGGAAGTAAGGATCACACAGCTATCCAGCTCGAGGCTACTTGCCAGTCGAATATCGAACTTTTTGGGGACAACCTGGGCACGATGGACGATCTGTATGGAAGCCTGGGAAAGGCCGCCATGAAAGTCGTACTCATTGGCGAAGCTACGCGCGACGCTAGAACAGGAAGAATTTCCTTACAGGTTACGCACGCCGGCTACTACATACGCGACACTTATGATTTTGAGGGCTTTCAATACCTCGGCACATGGACTAAGGATGGCGTTCTCAGCAAGGGCCAGATGCTCATGAATGCGGCGTCGAACGGCATGGTCTTTCGTTGGGGCGGCGAACCGATCGGAAACATATTCAACAAGGACTTCGATACTTATCGTTGTCAGACCGGCTATGGCGGTGATTTCATCATCTATTCCGATGTTCATTGGGAACCTGTGAGCCTTCTTCTGGACCTGTGTTAATGGAGACGAAGACAGTCGTGTTCGTTATGGCGGTCGCGGCCGGAGTCACGCTCTATCATGCGTCGAACTGCTGGGAACGCGCATATGCAACCCTCGTATCTTCAGAGACGAGTCCAGACGGCTGTCTGCGCATCGACACGTACTCTGCGTTCCGCGTACTTCCGTCAGTATTTCACCGTATTCCGGATCCTGATCCGACGATTAGGTATGCGCTCGGGAGGTCGTGGGAAGACGAGATATTCAAACGCGCTTACGAAGCCAGCACTGGCACTTTCCTGGGAGAGACTGTCGTTTTCGATCCATCGGCGTCCACGAGCATCATGTACTGGGGTGACACGAGAACACCCGGGCGGCGTGTTGTAGTTGCCAATCAGTTTTCACTCACGGATACCGACCGCTGCTCTGACGAAGCCACTCTCGCTAAGCTAGAAGCGTTCTACGAGCGAGAGCGGGAGGAGAGCCAACGAATACAGACGGAGTGGAAAAACGGGCGCCCGATCAGGCGTACCCTCTCGGCACCGGAGCAATGAGATCGCAAGGATTCCTTATTGCTCTCGTGGTTTCCGCCTCCGTTGTGCTCCTTAGCGGGTCAGTTTGGTAGGAGCGAGCCTTCGCTACGTATGTGTCATCAGAGATCAGCCCGAACGGCTGTATCCGAGTCGACACGTACAGCGCTTTCCGCGTACTGCCCTCAGTTTTTCACCGTATTCCTCATCCCGATCCATCGCTGCAAGTTGGCTTTGCGAAGCGGTGGCACGCCGCTGTCTTTGATCGCGCATACGAAGCGAGCACCGGGGCCTTTCTCGGTGAGACCATCGTCTACGATCCCTCATCCACCTTCGACTATGTCGATTGCGGAGATACAGGTAAGACGGGACGACGCTTAGTGAACATCGGTGGATTCATGTTGGCCGATACGACCCGATGCTCCGATGCGGCAACCATGGCGCGAATAGAGGCCTTTTACGAGCGGAAGCGCAACGAGATACAGACGTCGGAAAAGAATCGGGAAGATCAGCGCCGACTGGACGCCGGGCCTTTGGGAATGACGCGCTGAACACGGCGAGAGAACCAAAGAAAAAGGGGCGCCGAAGCGCCCCTTTCTTTTACCCGATGATCGCTCTCGCAATCAGATCGCGTAGTACATCTGGAACTCGAGCGGGTGGGTGCTCGCGCGGTAGCGGGTCACTTCCTGCATCTTCAGCGCGATGTACGCGTCGATGAAGTCGTCGGTGAACACGCCACCGGCCTTGAGGAAGTCGCGATCCTTGTCGAGCGCGGCGAGCGCTTCGTCGAGGCTGGCGCAGACCTGCGGGATGTTCTTCTCTTCTTCCGGCGGCAGATCGTAGAGATCCTTGTCGGCCGGTGCACCCGGGTCGATCTTGTTCAGGATGCCGTCGAGGCCGGCCATCATCAGCACGGTGAAGGTCAGGTAGCCCGACTGCATCGGATCGGGGAAACGGATCTCGATACGACGGCCCTTCGGGCTCGACACGTACGGGATACGGCAGGATGCCGAACGGTTACGCGCCGAGTAGGCGAGCATGACCGGCGCTTCGAAGCCCGGGACCAGACGCTTGTAGCTGTTGGTCGTCGAATTCGCGAACGCGTTGATGGCCTTGGCGTGCTTGAAGATACCGCCGATGTACCACAGCGCCGTCTGCGACAGGCCACCGTAGAGGTCGCCCGCGAAGAGGTTCTCGCCGTTTTTCGACAGCGACTGATGCACGTGCATGCCCGAGCCGTTGTCGCCGACGATCGGCTTCGGCATGAAGGTCACGGTCTTGCCCTGCTGGTGGGCGACGTTCTTGATGACGTACTTCATCGTCATCAGTTCGTCGGCCTTCTTCACCAGGGTGTTGAAGCGCGTGCCGATCTCGCACTGGCCCGCGTTGGCGACTTCGTGGTGATGCACTTCGACCACCTGGCCGAGCGACTCGAGCACCTTGCACATGTCGGCGCGCAGGTCACCCAGGCTGTCGACCGGGCTGACCGGGAAATAGCCGCCCTTAACGCCCGGACGGTGACCGCTGTTGGTGCCGTCGTACTTGTAACGCGACGACCAGGCCGCTTCTTCGGAGCCGATCTCGTAGAACACGCGTCCCATGTCGTTCTGCCAGCGGACCGAGTCGAAGATGAAGAACTCGGGTTCCGGGCCGAAGAAGGCGGTATCGGCGATGCCGGTCGACTTCAGGAAGGCTTCGCCGCGCTTGGCGATGGAGCGCGGGTCGCGACCGTAAGCCTGCATGGTGCTCGGCTCGAGCACGTCGCAATGCACGATCAGCTGCTTGTGGGCGCTGAACGGGTCGAGGTGGGCGGTCTCCGGATCCGGCATGAGAACCATGTCGGACTCGTTGATGCCCTTCCAGCCGGCGATCGACGAGCCGTCGAACATCTTGCCGTCTTCGAACGTGCTCTCGTCGATGGCGTGGGCGGGGAACGTGACGTGGTGGTGCTTGCCGAGCATGTCGGCGAAGCGCAGGTCGACGAACTCGATTTCCTCGTCCTGGATCAGGTTCAGCACTTTGGAAGCGGCGGACATACAAACCTCGAAATGGGTGTGGGCGGAATGCGTGTAG
This sequence comes from Luteibacter sp. 22Crub2.1, assembly GCF_900167995.1. NCBI lineage: Bacteria > Pseudomonadati > Pseudomonadota > Gammaproteobacteria > Lysobacterales > Rhodanobacteraceae > Luteibacter > Luteibacter sp. 22Crub2.1. The sequence goes on along the minus strand of NZ_FUYT01000006.1, from coordinate 133,806 downwards.
CAATCGCTATGCCAGCGTATCCGCCATCGACGGGGCGCCGGAATCAAGCTCTCCCATCATAGAACGGGTGTGAGGAAGATGTGCAAATGCACCATCATGGTGCATCGTTCTCGCTCACGCACCATTTCGGCCGATCCGCCAGCGTCGTCGCTCAAGGCTGGTGGGAAGGAAAGTTCACAAAGCCATCGTCGTCCGACGACTTTGCGGGCGCCGTCGAGGTCGGCGGCGCGACCGGACCGGGAGTCACCGGCTGCGCTGTCGGCACCGCGGTTCCCATCCGCGCGAGCAATGCGCGATCCGCCTTGATCATCGCCTGCGTCAGTTCGCTGTCATCGGTCGGCTGCTTGAGCTTGGGCGTGACGCCGACGCGCGGCGAATACACCGAGCGCACGTTGTAGACCTTGCCGTCGACACTGACGATCATTTCGACGATCAGTGGCGACAGCGCATTCACAATCTCCGATCCCGCATACCATCCGCCATGCATCTCCGTCTCGGAGCATTTCTCGCCGGCTCGAAGCATGAGCATCGGAAGCAGGCCCCCATACATCGACCCTACGCTGCCTTTCAACGCGCGCTTGGCGTTGAGATAGGCAGCGTAACGGCGTACCTCGATGGTGTGCCCGTGCCATGGGTCGCCTGGCGCGGTAGCCATTTCGTTGCGAAGCAACGCGACAGCCGACAGGGAAGCCGGTTTCTGGGGCACCGTATAAATCCCGTAATCACAGCTGGTGATCAGCAACGAGTGGATGTCGTATGCCCGGTCCGCCGGCGGACGGTGATCGACGACCGCGGGTCCGGTGACATCCGTCGCTTCGGGCGGGACGGGAAGGAGCGGCTCAACGGGCATCGGAGGCGGGGGCGTTGTTGGCCGCCGATTGCCGGAGCAAGCAGCGAGCGTCATCGACAATACGAAGACGCCGACCGCGCAAAGCGTCCGCCCATGTCCCCGTACGACAGCCACGGCGATGCCGAGGCCAGATCTGATAGCCATCGCGATTTCCCCTGTCGCGCAACCTTGCGCCGGCGCCATCATCCGACTCGCGCATGCCGCAGTAAATAGGTCCGCGAGCGTTGACGCCTCGTTCCCGATGCCGTCGCGTTTTCCCGAGCCACCCACATCGTTTACGCTTCGGTCCCTAGCGGGGCCTCGCCCCTCCCACACCGCCGCCTTTCCCCGGGCCGGCGCACGCAGAGCCGCTCCATGACCAAGAAAACCGATAACGACACCCCCGACGCCGCGCGACGCCGGTTGCTGGGCGGCATGGCCACGACCGGCGCCATGCTCGCGCTGGGTGGCGCAAGCGAGGTGACCGCAGCCGGCAAGAAGGCGGCTGGCCCAGCGCCGACCGGTGCCGCACTGGATGCGTTGCTCGAAAGACACATCGACAACGTGGTCGTGATCTACGCGGAAAACCGCAGCTTCAACAATCTGTTCGGGGACTTCCCCGGTCTGCAGCAGCCGCTGAGCGAAGTTCCGCCAGAACGTCTGATCCAGCGGGATCGCGACGGCACCCCGCTGAAGACCCTGCCACCCATCTGGGGCGGGCTCGTGCCGCACGAGCAGGTCGTCGACCATAAAACGTACAAGATCGGCGAAAAGGACATTACCGGCCTGCCGAACGCGCCGTGGGCACTGCACACCGGCGACGGCACCCCGCTGCCGCACGGTCTGGTCACGCGCGATCTCGTCCACGCGTTCTATAACAACCAGCTGCAGATCAACGGCGGCAAGAACGACGGCTTCGTCGCGTGGGGTGACAACGGCGCGCTGACCATGGGGCACTACGCCAGCGCACCCGTGCACCTGCGCCTGTGGAATATCGCCTCGCAATTCACCTTGTGCGACAACTTCTTCATGGGGGCCTTTGGCGGTTCGTTCCTCAACCACCAGTACCTCGTCGCCGCGCAACCGCCGTTCTATCCGGACGCCGACAAGAGCCCCGCGCAGTTCAACATCGCGGTGACCGAAAGCGGCGATCCGCTGGACCATCGCCTGAAGATGGACGAGGAATCGCCGAAGAGCGCCATGGACGGCAAACCCAAGTTCGCGCACCACAATACGCTGACCCCGGACTTCTGGGCGGTGAACACCATCGGTCCGCCCTATTCGCCGGGCTTCAACGTCGATCGCAGGAATCCGCTGCTTGCCGACGCCACCAGCGCCAACACGCTGGTGCCGCAGAAGCATAAACACATCGGCGACGTGCTCTCGGCGAAGGATGTCGACTGGGCCTGGTATGGCGGCGGTTTCCAGGCCGCGCTCGACGGTAAGGGCGACGGTGACGACGCCAGCTTCCCGCAGACGCCGAACTTCCAGCCACATCACCAGCCGCTCAATTACTTCGTGACGCTGGCTCCGGGAACCGAAGCGCGCAAGAAGCATTTGCGCGATGGCGGTCTTGGCGAGACGGCGGCGACGAATCATTTTCTTGCGGACATCGCGGCTGGGAAGCTGCCGCCGGTGGCGTTCTACAAGCCGCAAGGCGACCTCAACATGCACGCCGGCTACTCCGACGTGGAAGCCGGCGATCGTCATATCGCCAACGTCGTACATGCGCTGCGCAAGAGCCCGCAGTGGAAGAACATGCTGGTGGTGATCACGTTCGATGAGAACGGCGGCTGGTGGGATCACGTCGCTCCGCCGAAGGGCGACCGCTGGGGGCCGGGTACGCGCATCCCTGCGCTGGTCGTCTCGCCCTATGCGAAGAAGGGCCACGTCGAGCACACGATCTACGACACCGGATCCATCGCGCGCTTCCTGACGCGCCGGTTCAAGCTGGAAAAGCTGCCGGGGCTGAAGATCCGTGAGGATGCGATGGTGGCGGCGGGTGGGCCGGCGGCGGGCGATCTTACCGAAACGCTCGACTTTTCGGCGACTTGATATCGCCAACAGGGTGGGCTCCCACCGGACCATCTCCCGCAGCCCCGACCTCGGGACGCCGGCAGCGGTGGGAGCCAGTCTGCTCGTAGGAGCCAGCCTGCTGGCGACAGCCCGGACCCTCAGTGTCCGGGAGTACCGCCCGACGCGAACGGCGGCTTGGCAAACCAGATGGCGATCATCGCCAGTCCGAAGATCAGGCCAAAGATCCAGAACACGTCATTGACCGCCAGAGTCGCCGCCTGCATGTCGACGATGCGGTTGAGCGCCGCGTTGGCGGTCGGGCCCTGCACGCCAAGTGCCTGGAAGCGATCGAGGTACTCTGTCGTCGTGCGGCTGCCCTCGACGACGTTCTCCGACAGCACCGCGTGGTGATACGTCGTGCGATGGGAGTACATCGTCGTACTCACGGCCGTCGCGATACTGCCTGCCAGCGTGCGGAAGAAGTTCGACAACCCGGATGCGCTCGCGACCTCCTCATCGGGCATGCCCGAGAGGATGATCTGGTTCACCGGCACGAAGAACAACGCGATGCCCGCACCCATGCAGAGCCGCGGGATGGCCAGCTCGCTGTACGGCGCGTTCGTGCTGAGCGTCGACATATAGAACGATGCGGCAGCGAACACCGCGAAGCCGATCGTATTGAGCAGACGCAGGTCGAATTTGCTCTGGAACACGCCGACGATGGGCGACAGCACGATAGCCAGGATGCCGATGGGAGCGACGACGAAGCCTGCCCAGGTGGCCGTGTAGCCGAGTACCTCCTGAACCCACATCGGCATGACCACCGTACCGCCGAAGAAGGCGAACATGCCCAGCGAGAGGCACAGCACGCCCACGAAGAAGTTTCGTCGGCCCAGCAGGCGAAGCTCCACCACCGGATGCTTGTGCATCAGCTCCCATGCGACCAGGAAGGTGATGCAGACCAGCGACACGATGGCGAGCACCACGATGGTCGTTGAACTGAACCAGTCGTCGTCGTTGCCGTTGTCGAGCATGAACTGCAGGCAGCCCACGCCGACGGCCAGCAGGAACAGGCCGATCGCGTCGATAGGCATCTTCGTGACTTTCGACTCACGGTCGCGAAGCAGCGCATAGGTGACGACGACCGCGAAGATGCCGACCGGGATGTTGATGAAGAAGATCCACGACCAGTGGTAATTGTCGGTAATCCAGCCGCCGAGGATCGGGCCGAAGACCGGCGCGACGACCACGGTCATCGCCCATAGCGCCAGCGCGATAGGTCGCTTCGCCACGGGGTAGTTGTTGAGCAGCAGCGTCTGCGAAAGCGGGACCATCGGACCCGACACCGCGCCCTGCAGGAGGCGGAAGACAATCAGCATCGGCATCGACGTGGAAAATCCGCAGAGTGCGGAAAACACGACGAACAGCATCACCGACACCATGAAGGTCCGCACTTCACCGAAGCGACGTGCCACCCAGCCGGTCAGCGGCTGCATCACCGCGCTGGCCATGGAGTAGGCGCTGATCGCCATCGTGCCCTCGTTGCTGCTCACGCCTACGTTGCCGGCGATGGTGCGCACCGACACGTTGACGATGGAGATGTCGAGCACCTCCATGAACGTGGCGAGCGCCACGCCCGCGGTGAGCAGGACCAGCGCACCGCCGGTGAGCGGCGGCCGGGATGCGCCGTTGCCGTTCTGCCCAGCCATCGATCAGCCGCCGCGCTTCGCCGGGACCGGCTTAGGCGTCGTATCCACGGTGTTCTCGCGGATGATCTGTTCGGCGCGCTGGTCGGCTTCGCCCATCTCCTCCTCATAGACGTTGGTGCTGGCCAGAGGCTTGCTGCGGATCGTGTCGGACAGCACACGGCCATCGCGGTCGTGCGTATCGACGTTCACGTCGGTCGACAGACCGATCCGCAGCGGATGCTTGCGGAGGTCTTCCGCATCGATCGCCACGCGCACGGGCAGACGCTGTACGACCTTGATCCAGTTGCCGGTCGCGTTCTCGGCGGGCAGCAGCGAGAACGCGCTGCCGGTGCCGGCATTGAGACCGACGACCTTGCCGTGATATTCCACGTCCGAGTACATGTCGGTCGTCAGCTTCACCGGCTGGCCGATGCGGATGTGTTCGAGCTGCGTCTCCTTGAAGTTCGCATCCACCCAGAGGTCGGCGAGCGGCACGACCGTAAGCAGATCCTGGCCCGGCTGAATACGCTGGCCGACCTGTACCTGACGACGGGCGGCATAGCCTTCGATCGGGGAGACGATCGCGTTGCGCCCATTGTTGACCCATGCGTTACGGAACTGCGAACGCGCCTGAATCACCGCGGGATAGTTCTCGATCGTGGTGCCATCGACCTGCGCATGAGCGGCTGCGGCCTCGCGCTCCGCGGCATCCAGTGCGGCCTTGGCCTGCTGCATCTGGCGCTTGCCCGTGTCGACTTCTTCGGCCGATACGGCGCGACGCTCGAGCAGCGGATGGCGACGGTTGTAGTCGTCACGTGCCTGCTCATACTGCGCACGGCGCTGCGGAATCGCGGCGTCGGCCTGGTTGGCCTGCTGCATCCTGGCCTGTGCTTCGCGCACAGCCTGGGCGAGCTGGCCTTCGGCGTTCATCAGGGCGACCTTCGCATCGACGGGGTCGAGCCTGATCAGCACCTGACCCTGATGGACGCGCTCGGTTTCTTCCACGCCCACCTCCACCACCGTGCCGGCGATGCGCGAGGAGATCGTGACCATATCGCCCTTCACATAGGCATCGTCGGTCGTCTCGCGCTGTGACAGCACGAAGATGTAGAGAAGCAGCCATGCCAGGCCGGCGAGGATGAAGACCGCGGCGATGATGGAAAGGATGATGACCTTCTTGCGCTTCGCCTTCGGGTCCTCGTCCTTCTTGTCCTTACCGTCCTTGTCCTTACCGTCCTTGTCGCCGTCTTTCTTGTCGGCGTCCTTCTTCTCGTCGTCCTTGCCGTCGGGCTTGTCCTGAGGCTTCTTCTCGTCATCGTCGCCGTCGTGACGACCATCGTCGTCGCGCTCGCCACGCGGCGATTCGTCACCGTACTTGTGCAGGTACTTGTAGCGGTACTTGTACGGCTGCGGCGTCAGGCCGCCTTCGGCGCCTTCGCGCTGATCGTCGTTTTCAATGGTCATCGCGGGGAGTCCTTGCCGGCGGCGGCGGCCGGAAGATCGGGCAGGTCGTCGGCGTGATAACCGCCGCCGAGCGCGTGGATGAGGGAAAGATTGGCGGAAAGCATCTGGCTGGTGAGCTGCAGGCGCGCATCGCGCTGCTGGTCCAGCTGCATATCGGCATTGAGCCAGGTGCGGTCGTCGATCAGGCCTTTCGACCGACGGTCAGCGGCTTTGGCCTTCTGCGCGGCGCTGGCGTCGTACTGCCGGTCGACCTGCACGCGCTGGTTATCCAGCATCTGCAGCGTGGCGACACCTTGCGCGATATCGCCGGCCGCTTGCACCACTGCCCCGTCGTACTGCGCCACGGCGCTGTCGAGCTGGGCCTGCGCATTCTCGAACTGCGCACGCAGGCGGCCGCCACTGAAGATCGGCAACTGTACCGACGCGCCGATGTTGCCCAGCGTCAGGTCGGTCCGCGTTCCCGAGCCGAGATCCGGATAGGTACGCAGGAAGGCACCCAGCGCCATCAGGCTCACGTCGGGGTAATAGGCCTTGCGCGCCTGGTCGATGTTCTTCGACGAGGCTTCGATCTGCCATCGCGCCGCTGCGATATCGGGCCGCCGTGCGAGCAGACCCAGCCGGGCGTCGTCGGGCAGCCGCGTATCGGGTGTGGGCAGCGGCGACGGCGTGAGGCTACCCAGGTCCTTCGGCGATACGCCGGCCAGCGCGGCGAGCTGGACGAGATCCAGGCTTGCGGCGCCTTCCAGCTGCGCCACGTTCTGCCGCGTCTGCGCGAGCTGCCCATCGGCCTGATCGAGGGTGGTCGGATCGTCAAGACCGCCATGCACACGCAATTCGACCAGCTCGCGGTACTGCGACGAACTGTCGGATGCATGGCGGGCGACGGCGAGGCGCGCCTGCTGCGCCTGCCAGTCGAAGTAGGTGTTGACGACGTTGTACTGCAGCGACGTCGCCGCGGAGGCCCGCTCGGCCTCGGCGGCACGGGCCTGGCCGACGGCTGCCTCGACCGCAGCCTTCTGCTTGCCCCACAGGTCGAGGTCCCACGTCGCGAGCGCCCCTGCGGCGCCGCTGTTGCTCCAGCTCTTGCCGGGATTCAGCTGAAACCCCTGGGCGCTACCGGCGGCACCGGGTGCCTGACCCTGCAGGGACACGTCGTTGTACCCGTGCCCGCCATTCAGAAGCCCGCGTACCTGCGGGTTCAGTTCCGCCTTCGAGGCATCCACGGCGCGGAGCGCCGCCCGATACCGGGCTTCGGCCTGCTCCATGTTGGGCGAGCCGCGCATGGCGAGGTCGACGATACGATCGAGCTGCGCGTCGTCGTACCGTTTCCACCACTCAGGCTGCGGCCATCCCGCCTGGGACGTGGGCAGCCCGGCGACAGGTACTTCGTCGCGCGGAACGAAGGCCGGAGGACGCACGGCGGGCGCGCAGGCGGCGACCGCAAGCGCCGCGACAAGTACGCCAATGCGTAGCCCGCCGGTTCGACGGCGGAGCCGGAGGAATGTGTGCATGTCGAATCCGTGTGAAATTTCTTGCGAGAGGCGATGACATGCCCTTGCTGCGTCGCCGAAAATTAACAGTGGTTGACGTGGGCAACGCGTGACGGTTCATTGAGTGAAGCAAGTCGCACGGATTCGTGCTGCGGTGCGGCTAAGCTAGGGGACCTGCTCGACCACCGGATTTCCCCGCCCGTGAATGACCTGATCAGCGACATCCTCCTCGGCATCGTCGAGGGGATCACCGAATTTCTGCCCATCTCCAGCACCGGTCACCTGCTCATCGCCGAACGCTGGCTCGGCGCGCGCTCCGACCTGTTCAATGTCGCCATTCAGGCCGGTGCGATCCTCGCCGTAACGTTCATCTACTGGCGGACGATCTGGAATCTGCTGACCAACTGGCGTCGCCCGGAAACGCGCGATTACGTCATGAAGCTGGGTGTGGCCTTCCTGATCACCGCGGTGCTTGGCCTGATCGTCACCAAGCTCGGCTTCAAGCTCCCCGAGACGATCACGCCGATCGCATGGGCGCTGATCATCGGCGGCATCTGGATGATGGTGGCCGAGAAAGTGGCTGCCAATCGGCCCGATCAGGTGTTCGTCAGCTGGCGTGTCGCCATCCTGGTCGGCTTGGCGCAGATGGTCGCCGGCATTTTCCCCGGTACGTCACGTTCGGCATCCACCATCTTCGTGGCCATGCTGGGCGGCACCACCAATCGCGCGGCCGCTACCGAGTTCGCGTTCCTCGTCGGCATCCCGACCATGTATGCGGCGACCGGCTACGAGTTGCTGAAGACCTTCACGCACGGCGGCGCGGCCGGCGAGGACTGGACCGGGCTGGCGGTGGCTTTCGTCGTGTCGACGATTGTCGCGTTCGTCGCGGTGAAGTGGCTGCTGGGGTATATCCGCTCACACCGGTTTACGGTGTTCTCGATTTACCGGATCGTGCTGGGGATTGCGCTGTTGCTGTTTCTGCCGGCTGGAGGTTAACGGCTAGCCGGGGCATGGCTATGCCGCTTCGTTGGCTTTTCGCCAGCAGGGCTGGCTCCTACAGCGCTGCGGCACGCCCGCCGGGTCCGCGAATCCCGTAGGAGCCAGCCCCGCCGGTGATGCTTTCCCGCAAGAAAACCTCACGCAACAGCCGCGATACGCTCCACCGGCGGGGCCGCACGCAAACGCGCCAGTTCGGCTTCCTGCTGTTCTAGCAGCTTGCACTGCGGCGTGCTGGTCCGCTGGAACAGCTCGCTGGTCCACTCGATGAAGGCCTGCACGCGCGCGGAGAGGTGGCGCTTCTGCGGGTACACGATCCACAGGTTGGAACCGGTGGAGATCGTGTCCGTCATGATGATTTCGAGCGCGCCCTTCTGCAGGGCGGTGGCCGCCAGGCAATGCGGTGCCTGGATGATGCCGAGGCCCGCGACCGCCGCCTGAATCACCGACTCGCCGTCATTGATGAGCATGTGCGCATCGACATCGACGGCGACCCGGCCACTCGGCGAATCGAACTGCCACTGGTACGGCTTGCCCGTGCTGGGATGCACGAAGTTGACCGTGCGATGGGCCTTGAGATCCTCGATGCTGGTCGGCGTCCCGTGGCGCGCCAGATACGACGGCGCCGCGCACAACACGTTGCTGAAGTGCCCGATCTTCCGCGCGATCAGGCTGGAATCGGCGAGCTCGCCCATCCGGATCGCGCAATCGAACCCTTCCTCATTCAGATCGAAGGGAAAGTCGCACATGGTCAGTTCCAGCCGAATGTCCGGGAAACGCTGCTCGAACTCGGCCAGATTGGGTATCAGCGCGGCCCGGCCCACGGCCGACGACGCCGCCACCCTGAGCTTGCCGGCCGGCTTGGTTTTCGCGTACCCGAGCGCCTCGGTGGCTTCGGTAAGGTCCGCGAGGATCTCCTTACATCTGGAGTAGAACGCGGAGCCATCGTCGGTCAACCGCAGCGAACGTGTCGAACGGAAGAACAGCCGCGCACCGAGGCTTTCCTCCAGTCGCGAGATCGCCCGGCTAACGCCCGAAGGGGTCATTTCCAGATGCTGCGCCGCAGAAGAAAAGCTCTTGGCTTCCACCACGCGGACGAAAACGCTGATCGCTGAGAAGTCTTCCATCGCCAACTCCGGGGACCGTCATTCGTGACTGTGCGTCACAGGCGAGGTGATTGTAGACCCATTTTTCGCTTGACGGTCAAGACCTAGATTACGTCACCTGGGTGAAACCGGCTTGACCTCGAGCGCGCTTGAGGTCGTACGCTGCGCCGCCGCACGACTTCCAGCCTTCGCTTCGATGCTCTCTAGGACCCCGTCATGAAAAAGAAACTCCTGTTCGGTTCGTCCGCACTCGCTGTTGCCATCGCCTCCGCGCTGTGGCTGAGCAGCGGCGGCCTGCCCTCCCACGCTGCCGAGCCCGCCCCGGCCATGCCGGCGCCCGAAGTCACGGTAGCCCAGGTCCTCCTGCGCCCGGTGTCCGACGCCAGCGCGTTCACTGGCCGCATGCAGGCGGTCGACTCGATCCAGATCAAGCCGCGCGTCAGTGGCTATATCGACACCGTGCATTTCCGCGAAGGTACCTCGGTGAAGAAGGGCGACCTGCTTTTCACCATCGACCCTCGTCCCTACAAGGCCGAGTCCGACCGTCTGGCCGCGAACCTCGCGCAGGCCCGCGCCGAAGCCAAGAATGCCGACGCCAATGCGGCCCGCGGCGCCAAACTGGTCCAGCAGCATGCCGTCTCGCAGGAAGAGGCCGACCGTCTCGATACCGCGGCCGCCAGCGCCAAGGCGCAAGCCGCCTCGGTGCAGGCCGCACTCGATAACGCCCGCCTCAACCTGTCGTTCACCGAGGTTCGCGCCCCGGTCGACGGCAAGGTCAGCAACGCGCAGATCACCGCCGGCAACCTCGTGACGCCCAGCGACACGCTGACCAGCGTGGTTACCGTCGATCCGATGTACGTCTACTTCGATGTCGATGAGCAGACCTTCCTCAAGCTCGATCGCCTGCGCCGCCAGAGCGGTCACGCGCCCGAGGTAGAAATGGGGCTGGCCGACGAGACCGGCTATCCGCACGCCGGGAAGATCGACTTCGTCGACAACCAGATCCGCGCCGGCGCCGGCACGATCCGCCTGCGTGCGGTGTTCCCGAACGCGGACGGCGCTTATACGGCCGGCCTGTTCGCCCGCGTCGAACTGCGCAGCGGCAACACCCAGCCGCGCGCGCTGATCGACGACAAGGCGGTCGGCACCGATCTGGGCAACAAGTTCGTCTACGTGCTGGGCAAGGACAAGAAGGTCGAGTACCGCCGCATTTCCACGGGCGCACTGGTCGACGGCCTGCGTGTCGTCGATACCGGCCTCAATGCCGACGACGTCGTCATCGTCAACGGCCTCCAGCACGTACGCCCCGGCGTCGAAGTGAATGCGAAGCGCGTGGCGATGGCCTCGCTGGTACCGGAGGGCATGCGCAACGTCGCCGCCAACCGTCCGGCCGGCGTCGACAGCGTGGCGCAGAACCAGGACTGATCCACCATGAAAATCGCCCAATACTTCGTCAACCGCCCGATCCTCGCGGGCGTGCTGTCGGTGCTGTTCCTGATCGCGGGCGGTATCGCCGTGTTCAAACTGCCGATCAGCGAATACCCGGAGGTCGTTCCGCCGACCGTCGTGGTCAAGGCGAGCTACCCGGGTGCCAACCCGAAGGTCATCGCCGAGACCGTCGCCACGCCGCTCGAAGAGCAGATCAACGGCGTGGAAGGCATGCTGTACACCTCCTCGCAGGCGACCAGCGACGGCCAGATGACCCTCACGGTCACCTTCGCCCTGGGTACCGACCTCGACAACGCGCAGGTGCAGACGCAGAACCGCGTCGCCCAGGCCCTGCCGCGTCTGCCGGAAGAAGTGCAGCGTCTCGGCGTGACGACGACGAAGAGCTCGCCCGACCTGACCATGGTCGTGCATCTGACCTCGCCCGATCACCGCTATGACATGCTCTACCTGTCGAACTATGCGCGTACGCGCATCAAGGACCAGCTCGCCCGTCTCGACGGCGTGGGTGACGTCCAGCTGTTCGGCGCCGGCGAATACAGCATGCGCGTGTGGATGAACCCGGAAAAGCTGGCCATCCGTAACCTGACCACGGGTGACGTGATCAAGGCCGTACGCGAGCAGAACATCGAAGTCGCCGCGGGCTCGCTGAATGCGCCGCCCGGTCCGAACTCGAACGCGTTCCAGGTCAACATCAACACGCGCGGCCGGCTGGTGACCGAGGACGACTTCCTCAACATCATCGTGCGCAGCGACGCGTCGGGCTCGGTCACGCATCTGCGCGACGTCGCCCGCGTCGAGCTCGGCTCGAACAACTATGCGCTGCGCAGCCTGCTGAACAACCGCGAGGCGGTCGCGATCCCGATCTTCCAGCGTCCGGGCTCGAACGCGATCGCGATCTCGGACGAAGTGCGTGCCGAGATGGCGACGCTGAAGAAGGATTTCCCGCAGGGTGTCGACTATTCGATCGTCTACGATCCGACCGTGTTTGTGCGCGGCTCCATCGAGGCGGTCGTGCATACGCTGTTCGAAGCGATCGTCCTCGTGGTGCTCGTCGTCATCCTGTTCCTGCAGACCTGGCGTGCATCGATCATTCCTCTCGTGGCGGTACCGGTATCGCTGATCGGCACCTTCGCCGTGATGTACCTGGTCGGCTTCTCGCTCAACGCGCTGTCGTTGTTCGGCCTCGTGCTGGCAATCGGCATCGTCGTCGATGACGCAATCGTGGTCGTGGAGAACGTCGAGCGACACATCGAGCACGGTCTCGACCCGAAGATGGCGACACGTCAGGCCATGACCGAAGTTACCGGACCGATCGTGGCGACGGCGCTCGTGCTCTGCGCGGTGTTCGTGCCAGCCGCCTTCATCAGCGGTCTGACCGGACAGTTCTATCGCCAGTTCGCCCTGACCATCGCCATCTCGACGGTGATCTCGGCCTTCAACTCGCTGACCCTGAGCCCGGCGCTCTCCGCGATCCTGCTGAAGGGCCGCGACGAGCCGAAAGACAAGCTCACGATCTGGATGGAGCGCAGCCTCGGCTGGTTGTTCCGGCCGTTCAACCGTGGCTTCGACCGCGCATCGCACGGCTATGTCGGCGGTGTACAGAAGATCCTGCGCTTCTCGGCGGTCGTGCTGGTGCTCTACGCCGGTCTCGTCGCCCTCGGCGTGCTCGGCTTCGCGAAGACGCCGACGGGTTTCGTCCCGACCCAGGACAAACAGTACCTCGTGTCGTTCGCGCAGTTGCCGGATGCCTCCTCGCTGGATCGTACCGAAGGCGTGATCCGCCGCATGGGCGATATCGCTCTGAAGGATCCGGGCGTCGAAAGCGCGGTGCAGTTCCCCGGCCTTTCGATCAACGGCTTCACCAACAGCACCAACGCGGGCATCGTGTTCGTCACGCTCAAACCGTTCGAGGAACGTCGTTCCGCCGATCTGTCGGCCGAGGCGATCGCGGCTCGTCTGAACGGCCAGTTCGCCGGCATCCAGGACGCGTACATCGCCATCTTCCCGCCGCCTCCGGTCAACGGCCTCGGCACGATCGGCGGCTTCCGCATGCAGATCGAGGATCGTGGCGACCTGGGCTTCGAGGAGCTGTACAAGCAGACCCAGGGCATCATCGCCGCCAGCCAGAAGACACCGGAGCTCGCGCACCTGTTCACCAGTTTCCAGGTGAGCGTGCCGCAGTTCGACGCCGACATCGATCGCGAGAAGGCGAAGTCGGAAGGTATCGACCTTGGCGACGTGTTCCAGACCATGCAGGCGTACCTCGGTTCGCTCTACGTCAACGACTTCAACCGCTTCGGTCGCACCTATCAGGTGAACGTGTCCGCCGAACCGTCGTTCCGTCATGAGCCATCCGACATCGTGGGGCTGAAGACGCGCAACGCCGCGGGCGACCTCGTGCCGCTGGGTTCGTTCCTCACCGTACGCCAGACCAACGGCCCGGATCGTGTGCAGCACTACAACGGTTATCCCACCGCCGAAATCAACGGTGGCGCGGCGCCGGGCTACAGCACGGGTCAGGCTCAGGCCGCAATGGAGAAGCTCGTCCAGGCCAACCTGCCCAACGGCATGACCTATGAGTGGACCGAGCTTACCTACCAGCAGATCCTCGCCGGCAATACCGCGGTGCTGGTGTTCCCGCTGTCCGTCCTGCTCGTCTTCCTCGTGCTGGCCTCGCTGTACGAAAGCCTCAGCCTGCCGCTGGCCGTGATCCTGATCGTGCCGATGGTGCTGCTGTCCGCGATCGTCGGTGTGATCGTGACCGGTGGTGACAACAACATCTTCACCCAGATCGGCCTGATCGTTCTCGTGGGCCTGGCCTGTAAGAACGCGATCCTTATCGTCGAGTTCGCCCGAGAGGCGGAGATCGGTGGCATGAACCGTGTGGACGCGGTGCTCGAAGCGGCCCGCCTGCGACTGCGCCCGATCCTGATGACCTCGTTCGCTTTCATCATGGGCGTGGTGCCGCTGGTGACCTCGCACGGCGCGGGTGCGGAGATGCGTCATGCGATGGGCGTGGCGGTGTTCGCCGGCATGCTGGGCGTGACCTTCTTCGGCCTGATCTTCACCCCGCTCTTCTATGTGCTGATCCGCGCCTGGAACGAACGCTCCGAGGCTCGCCGCAACGCGCGCCGCGAACGTCGTCTCCTCGACAACGCGGCCCGGGAGTCGTAATTCATGAAAGTCATGTTCCGTAGTACGGCCCTGTTCGCGGCCCTCGTTCTCGCCGGGTGCGCGAGCGTGGGCCCCGATTACCACGCGCCGAAGGAAGCGCCGGTCACCCTGCAAGGCGTCGACGCCACGCACCAGAACCATGGTGACGTGCAGGCGCAGTGGTGGAAGCAGTTCGGCGATCCGACGCTCGATGCGCTGATCGTCCGCGCGGCGAAGGGCGCGCCGGACCTGCGTATCGCGATGGCCCGGCTGAATCAGGCGCGTGCCGCGCTGGGTACCGCGAAGTCGCAGCAGATTCCCGACGTGGAAACCGTTGCCTCGTACCAGCGCACGCGTGCGCAGCAGCCGGGCTTCACCGATCAGCGCACGACGGTGACGCAGTATCAGGCGGGCTTCGATGCATCGTGGGAACTCGACCTGTTCGGGGGCGTTCGGCGCTCGGTCGAGGCGGCCCGCGCCGATGCCGCCGCGGGCGAAGCCTCGTTGCAGGATGCTCAGGTCACGCTGTTCGCCGAAGTCGCACGCAACTACTTCGACCTGCGCGGCACGCAGCTGCGGATCGATGTGGCCAATCGCGACATCGCCAACCAGCGCGATTCACTGAAGGTGATCAACGCACGCGTGGAGGTCGGCACCGGTGCCGAGCAGGATCTGGCCAGCGCCAGGGCACGCCTCGCGGCGGTCGAGGCGCAGCTGCCGGTGCTCGAGACCCAGGCACAGGCCGATACCTTCCGCATAGCGGTGCTTCTCGGTTCGCGACCGGGTGAACTGGACGTCGATCTGTCACCCGCGACCTTCAGGCCGATCGACGTCAGCCTGGCCATCGGCGGCGCCGACGAAGTGCTGCAGCGCCGTCCGGATATCCGGATCGCCGAGCGTCAGCTTGCCGCCGCGAACGCGCGCATCGGTGTGGCCAAGGCCGACTACTTCCCCCATATCTCACTGGGCGGTTTCATCGGTTTCCTCGCGGGCCGCAGCAACGACTTCGGCGGTGCCGATTCGCGCGCGTTCCAGGTCGCGCCGAGCATCTCCTGGTCCGGGCTCAACGTGCAGCGCGTCGCTTCCGGCGTGCGCGGCGCACGTGCTCAGGCGGAGGAAGCGCAGGCCAACTACGACCGCACGGTGCTCACCGCGCTGGAAGACGTCGACAACTCACTGGTCGGTTTCAACCAGCAGCGCGTGCGTGTCGAAAAGCTGGTCGTCCAGGCGACGGAGAGCCGTCGTGCGGCGGAGCTGGCCAAGTTGCGCTATGACGCGGGCCGCACCGACTACCTCGAACTGCTCGACGCGGAGCGCACCCAGCTCTCCGCCGAAGATCAGCTCGCGGAAGCCGAGGCCGCCATCAACACCCGTGCCGTGCAGCTGTACAAGGCCCTGGGCGGTGGATGGCAGGCGTGCGGCGACAACGCGTGCAGCGAGGTTGCGAAAGCCCCATGAGCCCCGCGAAGGTTCATCGCCTGCCCGTAAAGACGAAGCGTATGAACCCGACCGCCGTGGAACCGCCGCTCAGCCAGCGCATCGCGCTGGTGAGCGGCGCCAATCGCGGGATCGGCTTTGAAGTGGCGAAGCAGCTGGCTTCGCTGGGTGTCACGGTATTTCTCGGCGGGCGTGAACTCGCCAAGGCGGAGAAAGCCGCGAAGTCGGTACGCGAACTGGGCGGAGACGCCCACGCCATACGGCTCGACGTCACCCGTGCCGACGATATCGAAGCGACGATCGCGACCATCGATGGCCGCTTCGGTCGGCTCGACATTCTCATCAATAACGCGGGCGGGCATTTCGACGTGCGAGCTCGCACGTCGAAGCCCGACATCGATGACATCCGTGGCGCGCTCGACGTGAATCTACTCGGGGCATGGTGTCTCACGGCCGCCGCGCTTCCCCTGATGCGTCGCCATGGTTACGGCCGGATCGTCAATGTGTCGAGCGAATGCGCGACGCATGAGATGTGCGGCGACAACGCACCGGCGTATCGCATTTCCAAGGCGGCGTTGAATGCATATACGCAGGTCGCCGCGCGCGAACTCGAAGGCAGCGGCGTGCTCATCAATGCGGTCTCCCCCGGATGGACGGCGACGGCCATGGGCGGAAGCGGCGGTCGACCGGTAGCGGAGAGCGCCGAGGGTATCGTGTGGGCGGCACTGCTGTCTGAGCGCGACGCCGCGCACGGACAGTTTTTTCGCGACAAGCTCAGGATCGCCTGGTAGCCGCCCCTTTGTCGAGAAAAGCGTCGGCTAAAAATCCGGCGGAGCGTATGCCACCTGTCGAAACAAAACCCTTCAGCACCGGCTGCGATTCACCGGGAAATGATGTGCGCGAACCACTCCCATCCGCGCAGTTTGGCGGTGACGAGTTTCACGCAGGTCAGCATCGGTACGGCCAGCAGCGCGCCGGGAATACCCCACAGCCAGCCCCAGATCAGCAGCCAGAGAAGAATGGCCACGGGGCTGAGCCGTGACCGGCGCCCCTGCAACATCGGGGTCAGCAGGTTGCCTTCGATGGCGGTGATGCCAGCAAAGGTCGCGGCGGGAAGCAGCGCCGGGCCGACTTCCTGAAAATGAAGGACGCCGACGACGGCAAGCACCGTGGTTGTCGTGATCGCACCCACATAGGGAATGAAGTTGGCGACAGTCGCAACCGTGCCCCAGAGCAGCGGATCGGGCACGCCGTACAGATAGAGCATGCCAGCGGTGACGAGGCCAAGCGTGACGTTGATCGCGGCGGTGAGCAGCAGGTAGCTCGACACCTCGACCTGGATGCTGCGCACGATGCTCACCGTGTGCCGCTTGTACGCGAAGGTGGGCGATATCTCCACCGCGCGGCGGAGGATCTCGTCGCCGTACACCAGAAAGAAAAACACCAGCAGGGCAACGGTTAGCACGCTTGCCAGAACCTTCGGCGCACCGGCCACGATATCCCATGCGGTGAACGCGAAACCCGCGTTCGCCTGAGGCGCGTTACGCGTCACGGCGCCGCCAACCAGATTCTGTGTCGCCCGGCTCGCCGCTTCGATCTGCTGCGTCATCGGCTTGATCTTGGGCGCGAACGCACGCATCGCCGTCGGTGCTTCGTGGAACCAGTTCAACGCGGGCGTCGACAGCGTCGCGATCGCTGAAACGAGCCCCACGTTAAGCGTCACCATCACGATGACCGCGGCCAGCCAGCGTGGAAAACGCACCCGCGCCGCGGCGACGACGATCGGGTTCAGTGCAAGGCCGATAAAGGCCGCGAGTACGAGCGGGACCAGCAACGACTTGCCCAGAACGACGGTATAGAGCACCGCCAGCAGGATCATGCCGGTCAATGAAATACGTATGGCGCGAAGGTGGCGGGAGATACGCCGGGTGCTGCGACTGCTGCCGGGTTTACGCCGCCCGCGCGTGATCAGCGTGGACACGGCGGCCCCCGGCGCCGTCGTCGATGGCAACGGCGTAGGGAGTGGACTGGGAAAGTCGCTCATGACACGTCGTCGGCCACGTCGGCGACATCGCCGGCCAGATCTCCGAGCAAGCTGCCGGCGGCCATCGATATCACCTTTCCGATGATATCGGCCGTCCCACCCGCGACGAGCCCGCTGACGCCAGGCACCGCGAGCGGGTTGAGCTTGATGTTACTGAGGAAAAAACCGCCGCCGGCCGCGATGCCGAGCACCGTCAGGGGATTCTCGTAGCCGCGCGCGATGAGCGCGGCGGCAGGCTCGACGACTTCGGCGCGTGCGGCGACGACGCGTGCGCGCGCCTCGGTCACTTTCGCCATGCTTCGGAAAATACCCATCGTCGTCAGCCCCCTACCTTCGCTTCGCCTTCCGCCTTGCCCTGTCTGGCCGCTTCTTTCGCCAGCAGAGCCAGCTCGTTACGGGTGCCGGGCAGGCTAAGCCAGTGCATGCTACGCCGGAACACGAGGATGGCGACGATCAAAAGGACCAGCTGGACGCCCGCCAGTGCGGTCAGTGCCCAGGCCCAGGAGCCGAACCACTGCGCCAGGCCCCAGCCGGCAAGCGCCAGCAAAGTCAGTCCCAGCGCAACGGCGAAGACGATGGCCGCCAGACCCATGAACAGCATCATGACGATGCCACTGCGGGCCAGGCTGAATTCAGCGCCCGCCAGCGCGATCTGCGCCGCGAACAGGTTCTTCAGACCGACGCCGAGGCGACGGACGTCGTCCGTCCACGCCGGCATGGCGAACCGCGGACCGGCCGGCGCCTCGTCTCCGGGCGCCGGTCCGTCCATGTTTTCTCGCCCCGAGGGACCGTCTTCCAACATGCGTCAAAGCCCCTGCGGGTGGTGGATCAGTTGCGCAGGATACGGCCCGCGAGCCAACCGGCGGCAAGCGCCAGCGCGATCGACTGGACCGGCTTCTCGCGCACGTAATCGCGGGCGGTGTCGAGCCAGTCGTTCGCGGTGTCGACCGCTTCACCATAAGCTTCCTTGCCGCGAAGCTTGGCTTCTTCCGCTTTCTCAGCGGCGCGGGTCGCGCCGTACGCGGCCTTGTCGGTAGCGCTATGCAGCGTGTCTTCCACCTTGTCCGCCGCGCGATCGACGGCATCCTTGGTGCGGTCCACGGCGCTGGAGGTTGCCTGCTTCACCTGCTCGGCACGTGCGTCGATGCGCTCGGCAGCCGAGACGGTGTTCGCGGCGGCAGTCGCGGCGTTGGCGACATGGTCGGCGGGCTTGTTCATGGCATGCATCTCCGGGATAGGCTGGATTTGGGACGGTACGACAAAGAGAGTGAGCGTTGGGTCATTGAGGCGGAGGTGGGCTGTCCGGCCTTTCTCCGCCTCGGACTCGGGAGCGTGTCGCCGATGTACCGGCTTCCACGCGGGTCGCCAGGGCATGGGGTCTCACCCGGTCAGACGCGCGGTCCACGCCCGCGGAAGAACGAAATGATGGCGAGGATCAGGAAGACCACGAAGAGGATCTTCGCGATACCTGCCGCCGTACCCGCGATACCGCCAAAGCCGAAAACGGCGGCGATGATGGCGATGACGAGGAAGACGAGGGCGTAATGCAGCATGGTGGGATTCTCCGGCAGGTAGGACGCGGTGCCATTTAGTCCCGGGAGCTGCGCAGGGCGCGTGAAGCCTGGGGCAACCTGTCAAAAGCCGTTCAGGCTGATGGAATCGGTGATCGACCGGCCGGCTCCGATGGGGGCCGGCCGGTCGGCGACCAGGTCAGGCCTTGACCTTCGGATTCAGTGAGTACGTCCCGGTGATTACCGCTTCACCCACAACGTGCCCCTCGATCACGTCCCGCAGCTCGGCAAGGTTGAACCCTTTCTCGAGCGGGACCGTCTCCACGTCCAGCGCGTAGACGTGGAAGTGATAGTGATGCGGAATGCTGTCGTTCCACGGCGGGCATGGGCCGTCGTAGCCGTGGTAGTGACCCTCCATGTCCCGGTCGCCCTTGAACCAGCCGGTGTAGTCGTTCAGGCCCTGAACCGAACCGGGAGGACCGACCGGATCTTTCTTGCCGCGCGGCACGACGCCCTCACCGCAGGCGCCTTCGCCCAGTTCCCGGCACTCGAGCGGAATGTTCGCCATCAGCCAGTGGACGAACTCGACGCGAGCCAGGTCGCGACGCACTTCGCGGCCCTCGACGTTGACGTCGTCCGGCTTCGAGGGCACATCGGTGTCGATCACCGCGATGGCAAAGGACTTCGCCGTCGACGGCACTTCGGTCCAGGCCAGATGCGGGGTGACGTTGCCGGCCGGCTTGATCGGCTCACCGATCTCCATGAAGGCGAAGTTGGCCGGAATCGGCTTACCGTGTTCGATGCTGTCGCTGGTTAAACGCATGGCGGTTCTCCTGGCTTACGAATTACTTCTTGTAGGTGACGCGATAGATGGCGCCGTTGTCGTCGTCGCTGATCAGCAGGCTGCCATCGGGAAGCGGCTGCACGTCGGCGGGACGGCCGGTGGCGTTCTCACCAGCCAGGAAGCCCTCCACGAGGGGTTCATAGCTGGCCACCTTGTCGCCGTTGAGGCGCACCGTCATCACGCGATAACCCGACTTGGCCGTACGGTTCCACGAACCGTGCTCGGCGACGATGAGTGCGCCCTGGTATGCCGCCGGGAACTGCTTGCCCTGGTAGAAGCGGGCACCCAGCGCGGCGACATGAGCGCCCAACTTAAGCACGGGAGATGTGTAGTCCTTGCAGTTCCTGCCCTTGCCGAAGTCGGGGTCGAGTGTGTCGCCCTGATGGCAGAAGGGGTAGCCGAAATGCTGGCCGGTCTTCGTCACATGGTTGAGTTCATCGCTGGGCAGGTCGTCGCCGAGCATGTCTCGACCGTTGTCGGTGAACCACAGCGTCTTGTCGCTCGGGCGCCAGTCGAAACCCACCGTATTGCGGATGCCGCGCGCCACGACTTCGCTGCCGCTGCCATCCGCGTTCATGCGGCGAAGCTGGGCAAAGCCTTCCGAGTCGCGATCGCAGATATTGCAGGGCGCGCCGACCGGCACATAGAGCTTGTCGTCCGGCCCGAACGCGATGTACTTCCATCCGTGATGCGTTTCCGTGGGCAGCTTGTCGGTGATGACCTCGGGCGCGGGCGGCGCGTCGAGGTGGTTCTCGATGTCGCGCAGCACCACGATCCTGCTGACGGCCGAGATATAGAGGTCACCTTTGTGGAACGCGACGCCGACGGGCAGCTGTAGCCCACTGGCGACGGTGCGTACCTTCTCCACGGTGCCGTCCGCCGCATAACTCACGGCATAGACGCGACCCGCGTCGCGCGAGCCGACGAAGACGGTGTGGTTCGTGCCCACCGCCATCTCACGCGCGTTGGGCACCTTGTCGGTCCACACGGCGATATGAAAACCCGGAGGCAGTTTGAGCGATTCCATCGCCGGCGTGGCGGCGAAAGCGGGGGCGGCGAGGAGGGACAGGGCAAGAACGAGGGCGCTACGCATGGACGGACTCCCGTTGCGGTGATTCAGCCCGCGATGGCGTTGAAGCGGGCCGCGATGTAGTCGTCGGTAAAGCTGGTCATGCTGAAATCGCGGATGAAACCGCAATGTCCGCCATAGTTGGCGATATCGAGCTCGATGTTGGGCGGCAGGCGAAGCTGATGGAAGGCACTCACCGGAATGACGGGATCGTCGCGCGAGGTGAGGATGGTCGCGGGAACGTGCAGGCCCATGAGCCGGTCGCCCGCGACGGAGTAGCCGTCGAGGTAGGCCTCGAGCGAGCCGAAATCCGTATGGCGCAGCACCAGCGAACTGGTCAGGTCGCGCATGTTCTGTTTGAGCTCGTCGAGCTCGAAGTAGGTCTGCTGCGGGAACGCCTCCTGCTTGAGCCGCAGGGAGCGTCGCCACTTGTGCATGAAGTACGCGTTGTAGAACCACGGCGCCTCGCTTTCCAGCGAGAACAGGCCCTCGGCCGGATCGATGATCGGGCAGACCGCCAGCACGTAGTCGATCGGAATGACCTGCTTCGACGCCAGCATGGCGGCGCGAAGTGCGAAGTTGCCGCCCAGGGAGAAACCGGCGACACCGATCACGCGCGAGGGAAACATCCTGGCGATCTCACCCAGCGCTGTCACCACCTCGTCGATGCGGCACGAGTGGAACAGCGCCTCGTTGAGGCCGTGGCTGTCGCCGTGGTCGCGGAAGTTGAGGCGGAAGATGTCCCAGCCGTCTTCGAGCAGGCGGCTGCCGGTCTGCAGGACGTAGGTGGAATCGACGCTGCCTTCCCAGCCGTGGAAAAGAATGGCCAGACCGCGCGACGCGCCACCGGTGGTCTGCGGGGTGTAGCGCCCGCTCAGGCGATCGCCGCTGCCTACGTCGACCAGCACTTCGCGCGCGTCTTCCTGCACCTTGTGCGCCCGTTTGGGCAGCAGGGTGCGACGGATGCCGCTGGAGGAGAGCATGGTCTGGATGTGGCCGCTACGCAGCGGCCACGGCGGATTCAGGTCGACGCCCTTCGGCAGGCTCATGCGGAGGTATCGGTATCCAGGGCCAGCGCGATGCGCTCGCGCGAGGCCTCCGCCATGCGGCGGCGCCCGTCGTCGGATAGCGGCACAGGCTCGAGGAAGTGCACTTCCGCATCCATCGGAGCCTCGCCCAGCAGGCGCAGGATATTGCCCACGAAACTTTCGTCTTCCCGGAAGCCCGCATCGATGATGCGACGACCCTGACGAGCGAAGCGCAGCGCCACCGGCTGTACCGGCACCCCGGCGTCGAGCGCCGCCTGGAAGATGCGGGCATGGAAGACGCGAAGCACGCCGTTGTGGCCCGTGCCGCCTTCGGGGAACACGGCGACCGCGCGCCCTTCGCGCAGGCGCTCCACCATCACCGCCATCACCGAGGCCAGCGAGTGGTTATTGCCGCGACGGTGAAAGATCGTGCCGCCACGGGCGGCCATCCAGCCGACGAGCGGCCAGCCGGCGATTTCCGCCTTGGCCACGAAGCAGGCGGCACGCTGCGAATGAAGCAGCACGATGTCCAGCCACGACGTGTGGTTGGCCACGAACAGGACCGGATCGGGCAACGGCGTACCGATGCGGACGCTGCGCAGGCCGAAGATGCGCAGGAGCAGGGTCGACCACAGGCGGATCGCGCGATGCGCGAACGGCTCCTTGCCGTCCTTCATGACACCGCGCGACCAGCTAAGGATGCCGGCACAGATGACGATGGCGAAGAGGACGTGGAGCAACAGCAAGGGTATCCGCCACACATAGCGCAGCGGACGCAAACGGTCGCGGGGTGTCGGATTGGCGGTGGCGGCTTCCATCAAGCACACAAGATTAACGACCGGCGAACCCTGCCGCTAGAGGACATTGTCTTTCTCGTTACGCCACGCGGGCTTGCCTCAGGCTAGCTTGAGACATTTCCTAGTGGAAGGGCCGTCGAAGCCTTCACCGTGCGCAGGACGAAGCTGGTATTCACGTCGGCCACGCCCGAGGCGTTGAGCAGACGATCCAAAAGAAATTGCGAAAAGCCGTCCAGATCGGCCACGTAGACCTGGAGCAGGTAATCCATGTCGCCCGTCAGGGCATAGCAGGCGACCACCTCCTCCCAGCCGGCCACCGACTCGGTGAACGCGTCGATGGCGGGCGACTCGTGCCGGGAAAGCTGCACCCGGACGAAGGCCTGCAGACCCAGCCCGACCGCCCGGGGCTCCAGCCGCGCGCCGTACCCACCGATCACGCCATCCGTCTCGAGCTTCTGGACACGGCGCAGGCAGGCCGACGGCGACAGGTTCACCTCGGCCGCCAGATCGGCATTGCTCATACGGCCGCTGGACTGAAGGGTCGCGAGGATACGGAGATCGGTGCGATCGAGCGTGGACTGCATGATTATTTCTCGTGATCGATCTTATACGCATGAATATTGCGCTCAACTGTCGGCTTGGCGCAATAACACAAGCTCATTGCGCCGGTTCGGCGCTAAGCTGTTGTTTCACTCAGGCAAGCGTTCAAGGAGATCCCCATGGAAAGCCCCCGCCGCGTCGAGCATCAGCAGACCGACCGCGGATACGTGCCCGTCTACGCGACCGGCATCGTGGAGCAACCGTGGGCGAGCTACTCGAAGACCGATCATGAGGTCTGGGACACACTCTATCGGCGCCAGCGCGACCTGCTGCCCGCGTACGCCTGCAAGGAATTTCTCGACGGCGTCGAGCGTTTCGGCTTTGGCGACGGCGGCATTCCCCGCTTCGAGGATCTGAACAAGGTGCTGGGCGAGGCCACCGGCTGGGAGATCGTCGCCGTGGAAGGCCTGCTGCCGGACGAGGTGTTCTTCGACCACCTGGCCAACCGCCGTTTCCCGGTCAGCTGGTGGATCCGCCGGCCGGACCAGCTGGACTACCTGTCCGAGCCGGATCTGTTCCACGACCTCTTCGGCCATGTGCCCCTCCTGCTCAACCCGGTCTTCGCCGATTACATGCAGGCCTACGGCAAGGGCGGTATGAAGGCCTACGCGATCGGCCCCGAGGCGCTGATGAACCTCACGCGCCTGTACTGGTACACGGTGGAATTCGGCCTGATACGCACCGAAGCCGGCCTGCGCATCTACGGCGCCGGTATCGTCAGCTCCAAGGGCGAGTCGATCTACTCGATCGACTCCGCATCGCCAAACCGGGTCGGCTTCGACCTCGAGCGGGTGATGAACACCCGGTACCGGATCGACTCCTACCAGCAGACGTACTTCGTCATCGACGACTTCGCCCAGCTGTTCGAGGCGACCGGTCCGGACTTCACGCCGATCTATGCCCGCCTGGCCGACGGCACCGCCGTGGCGGCGTCCGATGTCGTCCCGACGGACAAAATTTTCAATATCGGCACCCGCGAAGGCTTCGTTTCCGGCGGAGATAACTGAGCCTCAACGGCGCCCTAACGAATCGCCCCTTAGGATGGACGCACGTTCAGTCAACAGGGTGGGTTCATTGTGGTCGTCTTCGATATTCCGTTCGAGTCCGTCGGTCCGGGCCTCTGGGTGCTCCAGAAGAATGAGAATGAATATGCCGAGTTCTGTTCCCGCGAGGATGCCCTCGAGTGCGCGCTGGCTGAGGCCCGTCGTATCGAGGCACTGAACGCGGCGTCGGACATCGTGTTGAACATCGAAGGCAACGACGGCGTGTGGCGGGCATTCGACACATCGATCCGGCCTTACGCGTGCCGCATGCAGGCGGCCTGATCCGCCGGATAAACGAGCAGGATTCCCTGACGGGCAGGTTGGCGTAAGAGCTGCCCTGCCCTTTTTCTTTGCGCGGACAAAATAAAACCCCGGCAGCCAGGGGAGGAGCTGCCGGGGTCGCGTCGGGTCCAGGCTATCAGGGGAAATAGCGGGACCCGGGACAGATGGCCAATGAAACGCGGCGTCTGCCAACAGGTCGCCTCTCGGCGATCGAATACTTAGATAAGGGCTTCGCCGTGAAGTTCCCGTATCACGGGGTGGTCGTGTTTGGGGTCTGTTTAACTTCGGCCGCCGTGGCGTGGTCGGCAAGCCAGGGACCCACTTGCGCGACCCAGAGCGCATAGCCCTTCGGATTCATGTGCAGCCCGTCTTCGATGAAGAGATCCGGCTTGGGCTGGCCCTGCGCGTCGATCATCGCGGGCGCCACGTCCAGAAAAGCCACGTTCTTCTGCGCCATGGCCCAGGTGCTGATCAGTTTGTTGGCGGCGTTGATGCTGGGCAGCAGGTTGACCCGGGCGACGCTGGGCTTGATCGAGATGAAGGCGATCGGGACGTTGGGCTGCGCGGCGCGCACCCTGGTCACGAAGGCGGCGAAATCGTCACGCACCTGTTCCGGGGTGTCGCCGCCCTGCAGGTCGTTGTCGCCGGCGTAGACCACGATGGCCGCGGGCTTGTACGGAAGCACGATGCGATCGGCGAAGGCGGTCGAGTCGTCCATGTCCGAGCCGCCGAAGCCGCGGTTGATCACGCGGTAGTGCGGGAAATCGGAGGCCAGGCTCTTCCAGAAGCGGATCGACGAACTGCCGACGAACAGCACGGCGTTGGCCGGCGGAGGACTGGCTTTGTCCGAGGCCTCGAAGGCCTGGATGTCGGCTTCCCACCGGCTGTGGTCGGGATCTTTGGCGTGTGCGCCGAAGGACAGGACGAGGAAGGTAAGGAGGATCGTCAGGCGTTTCATCCGGACGACCGTAACCGCTCAGGCCTCCGGGGGCAAACCGGGACGATCCACCGCGGTGACCTTCAGCACCGCTTCGATGCGCTGGCCGTTCCATCGATAGATGAAATGTTCGGCCTGCACGCAGGGCGCGATCAGGTCGGGGAAGAACACCGCGACGCACTCCCCGCCCGGGTGGCGCGCGCTGTCGTAAACGATGCCGTTGGAGCCCTCATCGCGCAGGGTCCGGGCGAGCTTGACGCTGGCCAGATAGGAGTCCGGATCGTGCTCGGCGGCCCAGCCCCCGCGGATATCGTGCAGGCGTCCCGCGATCGAGGTGCTGTAGCACCGCACCTGCACGTCGGTGGGCGGTTCCCGCGTCGCCGCCAGGAAGGCTTCGCGGTGGTAGACCGTCTCTTCGATCGCGGTGGCGATGGTATGCGCCGCATAGAACACGCCCCAGTGACCATCGGAGAAGCGGCTGCCCTCAGGCGGAATGTGGGTGAACGCGGCCATGATCGGTGTCGTGCCGGGGCCGGAGACGCGCCGGTCGGGCGGCAGCATGCTCAGCGCGCCCATTTCCTCGCGCAGGCGGGGGTTGGTCATCGACTCGATCGCCATGACGGCATCGATGTCCCTGGGATCGGCGATACGGTCGAACAGTCCCACCGGGGGAAAACGGCTGGGGACAATGCGGTAGGCGTGGGTCCAGCGAATCCGCCGCGACGGCGGTGCCGTCGTCATCCGTTCCAGCCGCGCTGCGCGTCCAGGTACTGACGGACGACATAGAGGTCGGCGACGTTGCCCGAGAGCATGCGATCCAGCGCCGAGTGGCCGCCGAACAGCGGCGCCGTGTTGGGCTTGCGCACCCAGGCATCCGCCTGGCCGGGGTCGGGGAAAAGAATCTGGAGGTCCTTCCAGATGCCAAGCAGGTAGCTGATGCGCTCCACGACGTCCCTCGAGGGGGTTCCGTCCTGGAGCTTCTTCCATTTGAAGTACGTGGACTCCGGGGGGTCGCCCAATAGCGTGCGCTGCTCGGCGCCGCGGAGTTTCCAGCGCTCCGCGAGGGCGAAGAAGGCGCGCAAGGCCGGCCCGCCGAGATCATGGGCGTAACCGGGTTCGACGTGGATGGCTGGCTGCATCGACGGCTCCACCTGTGGACTTGTGATGCAGTCTACTCCATTTGTGGAGCTTTTCGTATACGGGCCGCCGTCGGCAGGGCTGGCTTTTACCTGAGCGCCGTGGAACCGCTCATTTCCTGGACTCAATCCACGCGTCGACATGCTGCTCCAGCACCGGCAGCGGCACCGATCCCAGCGCCAGCACCGTGTCGTGGAAGGCCCGCAGGTCGAACTTCTCGCCCAGCTCCTTCTCCGCCTTCTCACGCAACGCGCGGATCTTCAGGTAGCCCAACTCATACGACAGCGCCTGTCCCGGCCAGCTGATGTAGCGGTCGACCTCGTTGGCGATCTCGCGCTGGCTCAGCGCCGTATTGACAGTGAGGTAGTCGATCGCCTGCTGACGCGTCCAGCCGAGATGGTGGATGCCGGTATCGACGACGAGGCGACAGGCACGCCACATCTGATACGTAAGAAACCCGAAGCGCTCGTAAGGCGTGTGGTAGATGCCCATCTCCTCGCCCAGGTATTCCGAGTACAGCGCCCAGCCCTCGCCATAGGCGGAGATGTAACCGTCGCGACGGAAGTCGGGCAGACCCTGCTGCTCGGCCGAAAGAGCCAGTTGCAACGCGTGCCCGGGCATCGACTCATGCAGCGTCAGCGCCGGCATGTTGAACAGCGGACGGGATGGCAGGTCGTAGGTATTCACGAGGTACGTATCCGGGCCGCCGCGGCCGGACGTGTAGTAAGGCGCGATATCCGCAGGCACCGGTTCGATGGCGAAGCGCTGGCGCGGTAACAGGCCGAAGTACTTGCCGAGCTTCGCGTCGACCTGCTTGGCCACCCAGGCCGTGCGCATCAACAATTCGTCGGGCGTCTTCGCATAGAACTGCGGATCGCTGCGCAGGAAAGCGAGGAAGGCCGGAAAATCGCCCTTGAACCCGGTCTCCTTCATCGTGGCGACCATCTCCTTGTGGAGGCGGTCGACCTCGCGCAGGCCGATGGCGTGGATGGCATCGGGTGTCAGGTCCAGAGTCGTGTATTCGAGGATCTGCTGCCGGTAATAGGCCTTACCGTCGGGCAGCGACTCGGCCGCCAGGGTCGGGCGCGCCCCGGGGACGTACTCGTTGCGGAAGAACGTCAGCAGCTTGCCGTAGGAGGGAATCACATCCTCGGCGATGACCTTGCGTGCCTCGGCACGCAACAGGTCGGCGTCCCTGGCGGGAAGGGTCTTCGGCAGCGACCTGAACGGACCGTAGAGTGCACTGTCTTCAGGGTTCTTCAGTTCGGCGACGGCGGCGATCGATACATCGCGTCCATTGAGCACCTCGCGCGGGACGGTGAAACCGCGCGCCAGGCCCAGACGCATGTTGTCGATCTCCTGGTCCATATAGGCCGGGATCTGGCGCAGGCGATCGATGTACTTCCGATAATCGTCGCGCGTGCGCAGGTCGTCGCCGTGAAGCACGTAGCCGATGTCGGACCAGAAGGCCGAGTCGCTGTTGAACGGCATCTGCCACTGCTGGAAGCGCTGGGCAGCCGCGAGGTTGGCGATCTGCGCGCGGTAAACGGCGTAGTCCACACGAACCGTGCCGCTCAGCGAGGCCGGATCGATGCGACCCAGCTGCGCCAGCACGTCGTTCCAGTAGGCGAGGCGCCTGGCCTGGCTGGCGGCGTCCACCGTATCCAGGCGGCCCTCGCCGGGCTGCGCTTCGCCCGAGGTCAGGATGCCCGCCTGCCCGCTACGCCATGCCCATTCCTTCGTGTAGATCGCCTTGAAGGCGTCATCGGTCGGTGTGGCGGCATGGGCGGTACCGGCGACGAGGCCGGCGAAGGCGATGGCGCGAATCCAGGGGGACATGCGGGCTCCGTAGGGGGACGGGTAAACCCCGATCATCGCATCCGGACCACCGAACCCGAAAACTATTCCAGGCCGGCGTAGTGCGTGCGCATGGTGTCGAGGTAAGCCCTGATGTCCCGCCCCGGTGCATCGACGAAGGTTTCTCCCGAATCCCGGCAACCCACGATGCGATCCGGGCGGAAGTTGCGGAAGGCCTGACGATGCCGGCACCAGGTGCCCAGCGTCCATGCGCCACCCCAGAACGACAGGCACAACGGTTCGACCTCACGCGTGCTCGCGCGCCCTTCCGCGTCGCTGTAGTCGAGGCAGAGCACGCGATGCGCGAGCACGGCCTCGTGCAGGCGATCGAGCATGGCCGCCACCTCGTTCTGGAACGTATCGCGCCAGATGGGGGCGAAGATGCGCGACTGTGCCGAGCGCTCGCGCAGGTCCGGGGGGAGCACGGCCTCGATCTTGATCATGGCGGCCTGCGCCTCGCGCGCCAGCCGCTCGCCGGCGAACGCGCGGACGAAGCGCGTACCGGCAACGAGTGCTTCGAGTTCGTCGGCGGAGAACATCAGCGGCGGGATGTCCGAGCCTTTGCGCAGGACATAGCCGACGCCGGCCTCGCCCTCGATGGGAACACCGGAAAGCTGCAGGTCCGCCACGTCGCGGTAGACCGTGCGTAGCGAGACCTCGAGTGTGGCGGCCAGCTGGCGCGCGGGCAGCGCGGTGCGCCGCCCGCGCAGGGCGTTGATGATGAGGAACAGACGGTCGGCGCGGCGCATACCCGGATCATCGCCTGCTGCGCGTGGCGCGGAAAGCGGCAGTGGTCATGCCCGTGCATCGTCCCGCGCTCAGGCGGCGGCCAGCGTCTGGGCTTTGGCCAGCGCCGCGTCCTGCGCGGCGGCGCGAACCACCGCCGGACGCGCCATCACGCGGGCCACGTAGGCCTCGAAGACATCCCGACGCGGCACCAGGCCGAAACCCATCGTCCAGGTCAGCGCGCTGGCCCAGAGGATGTCGGCGGCGGTGAAGCGGTCGCCGAACATCCAGGGGCCTTGCGCGAGCTGGGCCTCCAGGAGGTCCATGACGGTGTCGAAGTCACCGTAGGGCGACTGCATCGCCGGCATCGGAACGTTTTTCGCCCAGCGATCGACGACGGCGGGCTCGAAGCACGAACCGTAGAAGGCGAGCCAGCGCAGGTAGGGGCCGCGCAGCGCATCGTCGAACGCGGGCGCCAGTCCGGCCTCGGGATAGAGATCGGCGAGGTAGGTGAAGATCGCCGGGCGTTCGGTCACGAGACCACCGCGGTGTTCGATCGCGGGCACCTTGCCCATCGGGTTGATTTTCAGATACGCGGGAAGGCGCTGCTCACCCTCGACCAGGTTCATCACGTGCAGGTCGTACTGCGCACCCAGTTCCTCCAGCAGCATGAGGACGCTGCCCGACCGGCTGTTGGGGGCATGGTGGAAAACGACGCGATTCGGGTTCATGCGGTGAAGCTTCCTTTCGGGTGGCGGAGACTGTAGGAGCGCGCCTTGCGCGCGATGCTTCCGGAGACGGGAGCAGGGTCACGGCCGGCGCGGCCTGCGGCAGGCTTTTCGCGCGCGGGGCGCGCTCCTACGGGTGTCGGCGAGGTTGCCGGCGATCTTTCATCGGGGGTGAAACGGTATTGCCCGTCCATCAGCAGTCCCCGCTTGCCCAGCGGCGCATACAGCTCGGCGAGACGATCCATAAATCGATTCATGACGCGTTCCCTCCCCGGTTCGGCGGTGAAGGGACAGTCTGCGCGGGGCCTGCTGACAACGTTCTGTCAGCAGCCCTCTGGCGTCGTTCACGCCACACCCGGACAATGCATGGTTTCGCGCCTGAGTCCGTCCGAATGACGAAACCGATTTCGCTGATCCAGTTCCTCATCGAAGAAAAGCGCGAGGGGCATATCAACGCCCAGCTCAGCCTGCTGATCGAGGTCGTCGCCCGCGCGTGCAAGCGCATCTCCGTCGCCACCGGCAAGGGTGCCCTCGGCGGCGTGCTCGGCAATGCGGGTTCGGACAACGTCCAGGGCGAGGCCCAGAAGAAGCTCGACGTCATCTCCAACGAGATCCTCCTCGAAGCCAACGCCTGGGGCGGTCACCTCGCGGCGTGCGCGTCCGAGGAAATGGAAGATCCGCAGCCGATTCCGGACGCCTACCCCAAGGGCAACCACCTGCTGTTGTTCGATCCGCTCGACGGCTCTTCCAACATCGACGTCAACGTCTCGGTCGGCACGATCTTCTCCGTGCTCCGCTGCCCGGATGGCGTCACCGAACCCAAGGCGGCCGATTTCCTGCAGCCGGGGACGGAACAGGTCGCCGCCGGTTACGTGGTCTACGGCCCGTGCACGCTGCTGGTGCTGACCTTCGGTCACGGCGTGCATGAGTTCACGCTGGACCGCGAACACGGCAGTTTCGTGCTCACCCGTCGCGGCATCACCATTCCCGCCGAAACGGCCGAGTTCGCGATCAACATGGCGAACCAGCGCCACTGGGAAGCGCCGATGCAGCGTTACATCGGTGAACTGCTGGCAGGCTCGACCGGCCCGCGCGGGCGGGATTTCAACATGCGCTGGGTGGCCTCGATGGTCGCCGACGTGCATCGCATCATCACCCGCGGCGGTGTCTTCATCTATCCGCTGGACGCGAAGATCACCGGCCACGGTGGCACCGGCAAGCTGCGCCTGATGTACGAAGCCAACCCCATGGCGTTCATCGTCGAGCAGGCCGGCGGCGCCGCCACCACCGGCCGCGAGCGCATCATGGACCTGCAGCCCACGGCGCTTCACCAGCGTGTGCCCGTGTTTCTGGGTTCGAAGAACGAAATCGACGTGGCGACCCGCTACCACCTCGACGCGGACCACACCCGCGACTGATCGACCGCCGGGCGGCGCACACGCGCTGCCCGGTTTTAGCCATCCGTCCGTCATCCGGCCGCCGCCGGCGTGCCCGATGATCCGCCTGCCCTTCTCACGGTTTTCTTCCATGACGCTCCGCCGCGCCCGCTCCTGGCTTCCGCTCGTACTCGCGACCCTGCTCACCGGTTGCTTCGGTGGAACCAGGCCGGATCAGCGCCCGGATACCGCCGTGCCGGTGCTCGCGGCCAAGCCGCGTATCGGACTGGCGCTGGGCGGCGGCGCGGCCAAGGGCTTTGCCCATATCGGGGTCATCAAGATGCTGGAGGCCAGTGGCATTCATGCCGACGTCGTCTCCGGTACCAGCGCCGGCAGCGTGGTCGGCGTGCTGTATGCCTCCGGCATGGATGCCTTCCAGTTGCAGGAGCAGGCCTTTGCGCTCGATGAGGGCAAGATCCGCGACGTTCGCTTCTTTTCAGGTGGCCTCGTGCAAGGCCAGAAGCTGCAGGACTACGTCAACGAACTCCTGAAGAATACCCCGATCGAGAAGCTGCATACGCCGTTCGCTGCCGTGGCCACCCAGCTGGAGAACGGCGACCGCGCCATCTTCATTCGCGGCAACGCGGGCCAGGCCGTGCGTGCGTCCAGCAGCATCCCCGGCGTGTTCGAACCGGTGGACATCAACGGGAAGCATTTCGTGGACGGCGGCGTCGTCAGCCCCGTCCCGGTGGACGCGGCGCGCCGGCTCGGAGCGGACATCGTCATCGCCGTGGATATCTCGGCGCGCCCCGATGGCACCAATCCCGACAGCATGGTCGGCATCGTCGGCCAGTCCATCACCATCATGGGGCGCCGCCTGGCGGAGCAGGAGCTCGGCCGTGCCGACATCGTGATCCGGCCGAAGGTCGGTCAGATCGGACCGACCGACTTCGATCAGAAAAACGTGGCGATCCTCGAAGGCGAGCGGGCCGCACTGGCCGCCATTCCCGCGATCAGGGCGAAGATCGCCGAGAAGACGGCCGCCATGGGCAGGCCGCCCGTCCCGGCGCGCTGATCAACCCGCGTCGATCAACGCCAGCGCCGCCTGACGGCCCAGCGTAAGCACCTCGTCCGACAGCCCCTCTTCCGCCACGGCGCGCGAGAGGGACATCGAACCCACCATCGATGCGAACACCGACATGGCCAGCGTGCGACGGCGTTTGCCACGCACCGACGCCGGCAGGGTCGACGCGATCAGCTCGACCATCTCGGCATAGCCTTCCGAAAACGCCGCGCGGGTCTCTTCCGGACGGCGGCCCATCTCGGCCGCCAGTGCCGCCGCCACGCAGCCCGATGCGGGATGATCGCGGTGATCCGCCGACAGATAGGTGTTGACCATCGCACGATGCGGCTCCGAACGTGAGCCCGCGACACGCACGGCCATCCGGTCTTTTGCCGACGTCGCCGCCGATGCCACGCTGTCGCGCACCAGGTCTTCCTTCGAACCGAAATGGTTGTAGAACCCACCCTGGGTCAGCCCGACGTCGCTCATAAGGCTCACCACGCCGACGGCGTCGATGCCGTCCGCGCGAAACCGCTCAGAAGCCGCTTCGACGATCTTCTGCCGAGTCTGCTCCTTGTGACCTTTCTCATAACGCATTGCTTTCGCTCCCCTGAGGATCGATTCCCCTGCCCTGGGCCGATTCTAGCAATGCTTGCACATTGAAATGTCGAACGTCATGGGGATCACATCGTCGCGACGTTCAAGGCACTGCGTGTTGGCCTATGCTTGGCGTATTTTCCGTCACGCCAGCGAGGATCCCGCATGAGCCAGGCCCATCTGTACGACATCGCCGTGAAGCAGATCGACGGTGTTTCCACCACGCTCGACACCTGGCGCGGCGACGTGCTGCTGGTGGTCAACGTCGCCTCGAAGTGCGGGCTGACGCCGCAGTACGAAGGCCTCGAGGCGCTCTACCAGCGCTGGCGCGACAAGGGCTTCACCATTCTCGGCTTTCCCGCCAACGACTTTCTCGCGCAGGAGCCCGGCACCGACGACGAGATCAAGGCATTCTGCTCGACGACCTTCGACGTGCAGTTCCCGCTGTTCTCCAAGATTCCGGTGGTCGGTCCGCAGCGCCACCCGCTGTACAGCGCGCTGATCGAAGCGCAGCCCGAACGCATCGGTGAAGGCCCGATGCGTGAGCGCCTGCAGGGTCATGGCATTCCGACCAACGAGGCACCGGAGGTGCTCTGGAACTTCGAGAAGTTCGTCGTGAACCGCCGCGGTGAAGTGATCGCACGCTTCGCACCGGACGTCGAAGCAAGCGATGCACGCCTGCAGGAGGTGCTCGAGAAGGCGTTGGCCGAGAAAGCCTGATTTGCCTGGAGACGCCGGGCCTAAAGTGCCCGGCGTCTGGCGACGTCCTCCGCGGTCACTTCACCCTGTTTTCCGCCGAAGTGGTGGATCACGTAGTTGGCCAGAGCGGCGATCTCCGGGTCGCTGTACGCGTGACCGAAGGCCGGCATGTAGACATCCGTTTCGCCGATCCGCATCGTCACGCCGTGCAGGATCGCCTGGGTGACGTTCCGCCCGCTGGGGTCGTTAACGCCGCGCGTACCGACGAGGCTGGCGTACGATGTCTGCTGTCCGGCGCCATTCCATTGATGGCAGCTGGCACACGCACCTTCGAACAGGCGCAGACCGTCCGCGTCCGTCGTTTCATCGTCTCCACCGGGCGCGGCCGCGCTGGACGCGAGTACGGCTTTCGGCGACGGGTCGACGACCACCGGGTCATCGCCCTCGCGCGCAGGCACCGTGCGCAGCCAGGCCACGAGCGCCGCCGTGTCTTCCGGTTTCAGGAACTGCAGGCTGTGCGCGACCGCCTCGCCCATCGGCCCCATGGCCGACGCATGGCCATCCGCGTGGCCGGTACGCAGATACTGCGTCAGCGCCTCGTCGCTCCACTTGCCGATGCCGTGCGTGGCGTCCGAGGTGATGTTCCACGCGCGCCAGCCTTGCAGTTCCGCACCAGCCAGCGACTCGCCATGCTTGAGCCCGAAGCCGACGTTACGTGGCGTATGGCATTCCGCGCAGTGACCGAGCGGTCCGGCGAGATAGGCACCCGCGTTCCACGCCGGCGATCGCGAGGGATCGTTCTCGAAGCGTTCGCTGCGGAAGAACGCGGCATTCCAGAAACCCATCGCCCAGCGCTGGTTGAACGGGAAGCCGAGATCGTTCGGACGTTCCGGCTGGCGCACCCTGGGCAAGGTGAACAGATAGGCCTTGATCGCCAGGACATCGGCACGGCTCAGCTGCGTGTACGCGGTGTACGGGAAAGCGGGATAGAGATGCTTGCCGTCCTTGCGTATGCCCTCGCGGACCGCACGCACGAAGTCGTCGTCGCTCCAGCCGCCGATGCCTGTCTCGACGTCGGCGGTGATGTTGGAAGAATAGATCGTGCCGAACGGCAGCTTGAAGGGCAGGCCTCCCGCGAAGGGTTTACCGGTTTCCGGCACCGTATGACAGGCGATGCAATCGGCCGCGCGCGTCAGATACTCGCCGCGCGCGACGGGATCGGCGTTCAAGGGCGCACCGGCGAGCACCGGCGCGGTGCCATCGGCCGGATCGGTGCGATTGAGCGCGACGTAGGCCACCGCTCCGATGATCAGGACGACGACGATCAACAGAAAGAAGCGCTTCATGCGACGCCCTCCTTGCCGGTTCCCGCATCCGCGACACGTTTGAGCGCATCCGCCGATGCGGCGAGCGAGGTGCGCGAGACCGGCAACTCCGTCAGACGCACGCCGGTGGCGGCGAAGATCGCGTTGGCCAGGGCCGGCGCGGCGATCGCCGTACCGACTTCGCCCAGTCCTCCCGGCGACTCCCCGCTGGCGACCGCATAGACCTCGACGTTCGGTACTTCGTTGATGCGCAGCGTGCGGTAGTCGTGAAAGTTGCTCTGCTCGATCATGCCGTCTTTGAGGGTGATGCCGTTGAACAGGGCGGCGCTGAGGCCGAACAACAGACCACCCTGCACCTGCGCCTGCACGGAACTCGGATTGATGGCGATACCCACGTCGACGGCGACCACGGCGCGTCGCAGGTGAACCTGGCCCTGTGCCGTCACCTCGACCTCGACGATCGCGCAGACGTGGCTACCGAACGGCGACGCCACAGCGATACCGCGTCCGACCCGCGCCGGTAACGGCTGGCCGCCCCAGCCGATCTTCCCGGCGGCGAGATCCAGCACGCCCAGCGGCCGTGAACCGGGCTTCATCAGCGAACGCCGGTACGCCAGCGGGTCCTTGCCCGAGGTGTGAGCGAGCTGATCGATGAAGCTCTCGACGATGAAAAGGTTGTGCGTCGGACCGACGCCACGCCACCAGCCGACGACGAGCCCGGGCGGCATGTCGTGGCGGACCCACTCGACGAGCACGTTGTCCATCTCGTAAGGCAGATCGGCCGCGGACTCGATGGCGTCGCTGTCCATGCCGTCCTTGCCCATGCCACCGGGCGCCCAGCGCCCAAGTACCGTGCCACTGGTGATGCGATGCTTCCACGAGGTCGGGCGGCCATCGCCATCCAGCGTGGCCGAGATGCGGTCGAAGTACAGCGGCCGCACGCGGTCATGACGGATGTCTTCCTCGCGACTCCAGATGACCTTGAGCGGGTAGGCCACCTGCTTCGCGAAGGCCACGGCCTGTTCGACCTGGTCGGTTTCGAGGCGACGGCCGAAACCGCCGCCGAGGTACTGGTTGTTCACCGTCACCGCGTCGAGCGGGATGCCGCAGATGCGCGCGGCTTCCTTCTGCGCGCGCGTCGGAACCTGTGTGCCCGTCCAGATCTCGCACTTGCCGGGCGTGACGTGCACGGTGGCGTTGAGCGGCTCCATCGGCGCGTGCGCCAGCATGGGCGATACGAAGGTCATCTCCACCGCCTTGCCACCCGCGCCCGCCTCGCCCTTCGGCTTGCGCCCGACCAGGGCGGGGCCTTTGCGCGAGCTTTCCTGCAAGGCGGCGATGAGCGTGGCGGTATCGAGTTTCTCGTTGACGCCGTGGCGCCATTCGATCGTGAGTTCCTGGAGGCCACGATGTGCGGCCCAGTAGTGCTCACCCACCACGGCCACGGCATCGGCCAGCCTGATCACATCGATGACCCCGGGCACGGCGCGTGCCTTCGTCTCATCGACGGCACCGAGCGTACCGGCGAGTTCCGGGCTGGTACGTACGGCGGCATATTTCATGCCCGGCACTTTGACGTCGATGCCGAACTGCGTACCGCCGTTCACCTTATCCGGCGAGTCCACGCGACGCAGCGGCTTGCCGATCACGGTGAAGTCTTTGGGGTCTTTCAGTGTGACGGTCGCTGGCTGCGGCAGTTTGCCGGCGGCTTCCGCCACCGCCGCGAATCCGAGGGTGCGACCCGACGGCACGTGCGTGATGGTGGCGCGGGCCACCGAACAGCTGGCCGCATCCACGTGCCACTGCGCCGCGGCGGCGGCTACAAGCATCTCGCGCGCCACCGCACCCGCTTCGCGCAACGACTGCCACTGTCCGCGCGTGCTCGTGGAGCCGCCGGTGATCTGGCCGCCCCCAAGCAAGACCTGACCGTACAGCGCATCACTGGGAATCGAATGTTCGACGGTGATCTGATCCAGGCCGACGCCGAGCTCCTCGGCGAGCATCATCGAAATGCCCGTGTAGATCGCCTGCCCCATTTCGACCGTGGGCATGACGAGGCGGATGCGCCCATCGGCGTCGATCCGGATGAACGCGTTGGGTGCGAACGTCGGATGGCCATCGGCCGCGGCCGCCGCGTCATCCGCCGGTTGGCGTCGGGGATTCATCTGCGCGACCGCGGGACCGAGCCCGGCCGTCCACAGGAAGGCCACGGCGAGACCACCGCCTGCGAGCTTCAGCGCCGAGCGGCGCCGCGGATCGATCCCGTGCTCGTCGTGAGGGGAGGCAGTCATGGCGTACTCCCGTCGACGATGACCTGCAACCCTTGCGGCAGTCCCGTCGCCGCCTGCTTGATGGCCTCGCGGATGCGCACGTACGTGCCGCACCGGCAGATATTGCCGGCCATCGCGGCATCGATGTCGCGATCGCTGGGGTTCGGTGTGCGCGCGAGCAACGCCGCGGCGGACATGATCTGTCCGGACTGGCAGTAACCGCATTGCACGACGTCGACCGCCAGCCAGGCCTGCTGCACCTTCGCGCCTTCGGGTGTCGCGCCGATCGCCTCGATCGTCGTGACGGCGCGGTCGCCCACGGCCGACACGGGCATCTGGCAGGAGCGGACCGGCTGCCCATCGAGGTGCACCGTGCACGCGCCGCACTGCGCGATGCCGCAACCGAACTTCGTGCCGGTCAGTCCCACCACGTCGCGCAGCACCCAGAGCAACGGCATATCGGGTGGCACGTCGGCCTGCCGATCCTCACCATTCACGCGCAGCGTGTACATGTCCCCTTCCCCTCGGCTGGGTGGACGCTCGCGTCCACTGGCTTGATCAGATGTCGGGCGACAGATTACGCCGAATCGGGAGCCGTGCATTCCGCGAGAGGAGGTGTTTTTGCAGAAACTTCTTGCGGCGTGACGGGGGACCGGCACATCGCGCCCGTTATGTGCCGCGCTTTATGCCGACTCCATCGACCGGTCCCGGCCAAGCCGCTGCGTCAGCGCAGCGGCTTGGCGGTCACGCCTTCGTTGGTCATCTTCACTGGCAGGATGTGACCGTCCTTGTCGAAGTGCATCTCGTCGATGCTGGTCACGCGATGGTTGCCGTCGGTATCGCCGAGCGGATGGCGGTGATAGACGATGTACCAGCTGTCGTCTTCTGCGACGTGAAACACGGAATGATGCCCGGCGCCGGTGGCGATCTTCGGATCCTGCTCCAGAATCTTGCCGATACGCTTGAATGGACCTGTCGGGGAGTCGCCGATCGCGTAGGCGACGCAATAGTCGGGCCCGGTCCAGCCACCTTCCGACCACATGAAGTAGTACTTGCCGTTGCGCTTGAACATCAGCGGGCCTTCGACGTACTCGGGCGCGGGCGTGATTTCCTTGAAGGTCGTGCCATCGGCCATCGGCTCGACGCCGGTGAAATCCGGCCTCAGCTTCACGATGTTCGCGTGCTTCCAGCCGCCGTAGATCATGTAGTAGGTGCCGTCGTCGTCATGAAAGACGAACTGATCGATCGGCTGCGCGCCGTTATGGAACTTGTCGATCAAGGGCTTGCCGAGCAGATCCCTGAACGGACCGTCGGGCTTGTCGGCGACGGCCACGCCGATGCCACCGACCTCGTTGTCGTTCTGGATGTCGTTGGCGGCGAAGAAGAAATAGTACTTGCCGCCTTTCTCGACCAGCGCGGGCGCCCACAGCGCCTTCTTCGCCCAGGGGATGTCTTTCATCGCCAGCACGCTGCTGTGCTTCGTCCAGTGCACCAGGTCCGGGGACGAGAACGCGTCGAAGCCGGTCTGCTGCGCGTACTTCAGCGACGTGGTCGGGTAGATCCAGTACTGATGATCGAAGATCGCGGCTTCGGGGTCGGCGTACCAGCCGGGGAAGACGGGGTTGCCGGCGTGTCCCGGCGGTGGAGCGGCGAATGCCGCCGTGGACATGCACGCGGCGAGCACCGCACCCCCAACCCATTGAGCTAACCGCATGCCGAGTACCCCGTTCGTCTGTGCAGAGCGGACGACCATAACGTTTCGGCCGTCCGGATGCCATCGGAGGTATCGTTTACCGTGATCCGCCCACGGAATGAAAACGTACGTATGTCTGCCGCTCCCCGCACCATCTGCATGCTCGTCTACCCTCAGGCGCAGTCGCTGGACATCAGCGGCCCCCTTGAGGTGTTCGCGCTGGCCAGCCGCCAGGCCCAGGATGACGAGCCCGGACGTGCGCCGCTGTATCGCACGCAGGTGTTGGCCGCGACGGACAAGCCCGTGGAACTGGCATCCGGCATGCGCCTGCTGCCGGATACCCACTACCGCGATATGCCCAACGAAACCGATACCTTGCTGGTCTGCGGCGGCATGGGTGACGCCGTCGAGCGGGTGCGCGCCGACACGAACCTGGTGACATGGCTGCACGAGGCGGCGCAACGGGTGCCCCGCGTCGCCTCGATCTGCAGCGGCGCCTTGCTGCTCGCCGAGGCAGGCCTGCTTGACGGCCGGGAGGCGACCACCCACTGGAGCGACATCCGCGAGCTGCGCGACCGCTATCCTGCCGTGCGCGTGTTGCCGGACGCGATTTACACGCGCGACGGCCATATCTGGACTTCGGCGGGAATCACGACGGGGATGGACCTGGCGCTGGCGATGGTCAGCGCCGACCACGGTGCCACGCTGGCGCTGAAAGTCGCGCGGCGCATGGTCATGGCCAACAAGCGCTCGGGCGGGCAAAGCCAGTTCAGCGAACAACTGCATGCACTGGAACAGCCGGAGCACTTCGCGTCGCTGGCGTCATGGATCGGCGAAAACCTGCGCAGGCGACTCGATGTCGGGATACTCGCCGATCGGTTGCACATGAGCCCTCGCCAGTTCACGCGCCGGTTTGGTGCGCACTTCGACGTGACACCGCTGAAGTACATCGAGCGCTTGCGCGTCGAAGCGGCAAAGCCCCTGCTCGAGAGCACCGGCAAGGACATCAAGCGTGTCGCCGACGAGTGCGGGTTTCCTTCCGACGAGGCGATGCGCCGGGCTTTCGTCCGCCGGCTGGGTAGCACGCCGGCCGAGTACCGGGCGCGCTTCGCGGCTAAGTGACCGTTTGCGCGGGTTCCATGTCCGCAAAAGCACCCAGAAACGTTTTAGCGTGCGGCATCGTTCACGGAGGATCCGCCCATGCGCCGCCTGCTGCTGTTGCTCGCCATGTTCTTCGCCCTGCCCGCGCTCGCGTCGCACGAACCGCACGGGTCCGCGGCGCCGGTCCGGGTTGGCATCGTAATGTTCGATGGCGTGCAGATCATCGATTTCGCAGGCCCTTACGAGGTTTTCGGTACGGCGGGCTTCGGCGTGGTTACCGTATCGCCGGATGGCAAGCCCGTGACGACGGCGATGGGGCTAAAGGTCACGCCCGATGCGAGCTTCGCCACGGCGCCGCCGTTCGACGTGTTGCTGATCCCTGGTGGCGACGTCGAGGATGCCCAGAAGGATCCACGCGTGCTTGAGTTCATCCGGCAGCGTTCGGTGCCCGCACGGCAGGTGCTCTCCGTATGCAC
This sequence comes from Luteibacter sp. 22Crub2.1, assembly GCF_900167995.1. Lineage (NCBI taxonomy): Bacteria > Pseudomonadati > Pseudomonadota > Gammaproteobacteria > Lysobacterales > Rhodanobacteraceae > Luteibacter > Luteibacter sp. 22Crub2.1. The sequence goes on along the minus strand of NZ_FUYT01000006.1, from coordinate 92,975 downwards.
GGGCGCCTTCATTCTCGGCGCAACGGGGCTGCTCGACGGCGACAAGGCCACGACCTTTACGCCGCGGATCGATGAGCTGGCGGCCGCCTTTCCGAAGATCGATGTGATCCGCGATGTGCGCTGGGCCGATAACGGCAAGCTGATCACGTCGGCCGGCCTTTCGTCCGGCATCGACGCGGCGTTGCATGTCGTCGCCAGGGTTCGCGGTACCGATGAGGCACGTACCGTCGCCATGCGCCTGGAATACGACTGGAACCCCGACGGTGGGTTTGTGCGGTCACGGATGGCAGATCGCCTCCTGACCAAGAAGCTGCTTCAGGCGGGGATCGAGTGGCCGAAGGACGCGAAGTTCGATGAGTACGTGTCGACGGGCGATCTCGATCAGTGGGTCTCGCGATATCACGTGGAGACGGCGACGCCAGCGGCGGAGTTGCTCGACCGGCTGGATGCGGGTGCCCGGAAGAGTGGATTGTGGAAGGCGGCGGGGAAGCATCGGTGGACGAATCGGCAGGAAGGGCGGGATGTGATGCTGAGCTTCGAGACACAACCGGGTGCCGATGCCAGGCACTTCGAGCTGGACATCATGCTGAAAGCATCGCCAGCGCAGCCGTGATTTTGCGATTTGGAAAGGTTGCGCGACCCGCGGCTCGTGCAACTGCTTGCCTTGATTGGGGCTCGACCAGGCGGTTTTCAGGTTCAGCCCGCCCTCCAAAGCCCCATCATGGCTGATGTTGGCCTCATCACGCTGACCGTCAAGCAAATCCACAGCTTGGCACCCCGTTCGTCTGTCCGGAGAGCGGACGACCATAACGTTTCGGCCGTCCGGATGCCATCAGAACCGGTAGCTGGCACTTCCCATGATGCTGCGGCGCGGACCGTAGAAGCAGTCGCCGCGCGCGAGGCATGAGGCGTTGTAAACCTGGTCGGTGACGTTGGCCGCGTTGACGGAGAAACGCCATGGGCCCTGCGTGTACGCGACCATCGCGTCGAACAGGGTCTTGTGGGGAACCACGAGCGTGCCCGTCTCGTCGTAGTTGGTACCGATATAACGCGCACCGATGCCGAAACTGAAGCCGTCGCTGTCGGCCGCGTTCACGTGATAGACGCCCCACACCGATGCCTGGGTCTTCGGCAGACCCGCGACGATCGTGCCATCGTCGGGACGCGCCCTGGTCCAGGTGTACGTGCCGATCAGGTCGACATGATTGCCGATCCGCGAGTTGCCTTCCAGTTCGACGCCGCGCGTCTTCGCCCGCCCCGCCTGTATCTGGTTCAGGGGATTCTGCGGATCCGGTGCGAGTCGATTTTCCTCGCGCAGATCGAAATACGTTGCCGTGATCAGCGTCGATCCGCCAACAGGCTGGTACTTCAGGCCGGCCTCGTACTGCTTGCCGCGCAAGGGCTCATAGGGCCGGTTGTAGAAGTCGAGACTATCCAGCGGCTGGAACGATTCGGTGTAGCTGACGTAGGGCACGATGCCGCTATCGAACCGGTACATGAGACCGAAGCGCGACGTGGTCGCGTTATCGACGGAGCGGCTGCCGCCGGTCGTCAGCGTCGCACGGTCGTGACGCACGCCGACGGTACCGATCCAGTGATCGCCCCAGTTGATCTGATCCTGGACGTAGAGGCCGGTCTGACGGGTGTGGCTGGATGCGACAGGGAAAACATCGGGCGGCACGAAACCGTTGTGGTAGACCGGCGCATAGAGATCGAACGGCGTGGCGTCGAGGCCGTTGCCCTGCGCGCTATCGGTGTGCGAATAGCTGATATCGAGGCCGAACAGGACACGGTGATGCATGCTTCCCGTATCGAAATCCCCTTCCGCATGGGTGTCGGTGACCAGACGCTTGTGCCGGCTGATGGCGACATAGCTGTATCGCGACACGGTGCGCTGGTCGTCGTCGAGGAACGGGTACGCAGGGTTCGAATAGACGTTCGGGTAGAGCGAGCGATAGTCGACGTTGTCGTGCGAGTACCGCGCGTTCTGCACGAACTTCCACGTGTCGTTGAAGCGATGTTCGAAGAACGACGATACCGAGCGCTGATCGGTATCGTAGCGATCGAAGCCCGGCTCGCTGACGAAGCGATTCGTCGGAATGCGCCCGTTCGGATTGGGCAGCAAGGTGCCCGCATGCGGCAGGAAGTTCAGTGACGAGCCGTTGCGGTCGAACTGGAGATTGACCAGAAGGCTCCAGCGCGTGTTCGCGTCCGGCTGCCAGGTGATCGACGGTGCGATGGCGCGACGGTCGTCGGATACGTGGTCGATCTGGGTGTCCGCATCGCGCAACACACCGATCAGGCGATACGCCCAGTGCCCGGCGGCGTCGAGGGGACCGGTGAAGTCGAAGGCCGTCTGCTTGCGCGCATGGTTTCCCAGCTGCACCTGCACTTCATGCGCCGCCGTGAACTGGGGACGCTTCGAGGTCAGACCGATCAGGCCGCCGGTGGTGCCTTGTCCGTAGAGGACCGACGACGGGCCGCGGACCACTTCGATGCGGTCGAGAAAATAGGGCTCCGTACGGGCGTAGCTAGACCCAAGCGCCTGACGGAGGCCGTCCAGATATTGCGTAAAGGATGTGCCACGGACGAAGGCGTCGTCGCCGCGGCTGTCCACGCCGTAAGCGTCCGAGCGTACGCCTGCGGAGTAACGCAGCGCATCCTGCACCGTCAGCACGCCCTGGTCGATCATCTGCGTGTTCGAGATCACGGAGATCGCCTGGGGGGTCTCGATGATCGGCGTGTCGGTCTTGGTCGCGCCGGAGGCGTCCTGCCGGGCATAGCCTTCGTCCACCCTCACCCCGTGCACGTCGACGGCGTCGAGCTGAACAGCCTTGTCGCTGCGGGCGGTGTCCTGAGCGAACGAGGCATGCGACGCCAGTACCCCTGCGATGAGCAGAGGCAGCGCCTTCGAAGGAAGGGTCATGAGCTTGGGTCCGTGGCTGGATGTCGTTGTCGTCGGCAATGCGAACGACTCTCATTACCATGATGACGATTTGCGTCTGGTTTCGCAAGATCCTGTGGCGTAGGCGAAGGTCAGGCCATGCTGTAGCGCGACGTCTCTTCAGCGCAGAGATTGCGAATGGATCGTATTTCCGTAAAATCGTTGAACTCGATTCCTCCGCGGTCCCGCCATTCCGTTCGCTCATCGGGTAGCCAGTCGCACGTCGTCGACGCAAGCGCTATCCGATATGCGACTCAACGTGAAGAACGCCTTCGACCGGCATTACTTCGTGACCGCGTCCTCGACGCGCACCAACTGGGGTGAGCCCCGCAGCGTGATGCTCAACCTGGAAAGGAGATTCTGACGATGGCCAGGCGCAAGGCCGCAGGCATTCAGTCCACTCGCGTGCTGGAAATCACGTCGCGTACGGTTGCCGCCGTCTTCGGCGGCTACGCGATGGCGGCTTTGGTCGCCTCAGCCTTCGCTCGCTGGCTGCCTGTCGCGCGCGTCGAGGCGGTGATCACAGGCATGCTTTCCTCGTTCGCCGTGTACGCCACCGTTGTCATTCTCGCCTTCGCCATGCGCAGCGCGACGCGGGTGTGGTTGTGGCTGGCTGCGTTCGGCCTTCCCCTTGCGGGTGCGCTCGCGTGGTCGATGCACGGGAGTGCGGCATGAACGGTGTCAACGGCGGCCTGCGCCAGTCGATGGCCTGGCTGCACACCTGGGCCGGCCTGCTGGTCGGCTGGCTGCTGCTGGCGATCTTCGCCACGGGCACCAGTGCGTATTTCCAGGATGAGATCACCCGATGGATGCAGCCGGAGATCACCGGCCAGCGCCAGATCACCCTGGCCTCCGAGCGCGCCCTCGACTGGTTACAGAAGAACCAGCCCGGCGCGGACAGCTGGTCGATCACCCTGCCCGGTCGGCGCGCCATCGCCTCCACCCTTTACTGGAAACCGGCCGGCGAGACGCGCCGGTCGCTGCGCGACCACACCATCACGCTCGATGGCAACGGGCAGCCCGTCGTGTCGCGCGCGACCATCGGCGGTTTCTTCCTCTACCGTATGCATTTCGACCTGCACTACATGCCGGTGCTCTGGGCGCGCTGGATCGTCGGCTTCTGCGCGATGTTCATGCTGGTGGCGATCGTCAGCGGGGTCATCACGCACAAGAAGATCTTCGCGGACTTCTTCACCCTGCGTTTCGGCAAGGGGCAGCGCTCGTGGCTGGATGCGCACAACCTGAGCGCCGTGCTCGCGTTGCCGTTCCACGCCATGATCACCTTCACCGGGCTGGTCACGTTGCAGTCGCTGTACATGCCCTGGGGCATGACGGTGGCCTATCCCACGGTGGCGGCGTACTCCGCCGATGCCTATGGCAGCGAGGCGCCACCGGTGCGTTCCGGCAACGCCGCGCCTGTGGCACCGATCGCGGAAATGATTCGCCAGGCGCGTGTGGCATGGGGTGGCGCGGAGCCGGGCTATATCGACATCGCGTTCCCCGGCGACGCCAACGGCATCGTACGCATGTTCCGCGGCGGCGGCGACGGTATGGCGGCGCGTGCGAAGACCTTGCAGTTCGATGCGGCCACCGGCCACATGCATCCGGTACCGGCCGCGAAGGGTGCTGCGAGCGAGACCGAGAGCGTGATGGTGGGCCTGCATGCGGGACGCTACGCACCCTATCTGCTGCGCTGGCTGTATTTCCTTTGCAGCCTTGCCGGTACGGTGATGGTCGCGACGGGGCTCATACTGTGGACGGCCAAACGGCGCGTGCAGCTGCCCGATCCCGAGCGCCCGCACATCGGCTTCCGGCTGGTCGAGCGGCTGAATATCGCCAGCGTCGCCGGTCTCCCGCTCGCGTTCGCCTGCCACTTCCTCGCCAACCGCCTGCTGCCGCTGCGCATGGACGGCCGTCCGGACTGGGAAGTGCATGCGTTCTTCATCGCCTGGGGCGGATCGCTGCTGCTCGCCTGCCTTCTGTCGCCGCGACGCGGATGGCTCACGCTGCTGGCGGCGTCGACCGCCGCCTTTGCCGCCATCCCCGTCGTGGACGCGCTGACCACGGACCGCTGGCTGGTGCCGAGCCTGTTGCACGGCGACTGGGTTTTCGCAGGTTTCGACCTGACCATGATCGCCCTTGCCGGCGCACTCGGGTTCGCCACGTGGAAGGTGTACAAGCGGCCGACCGTCGTCGTGGGACGCAAACGGGCGGCGACGCGGGAGGTATCGGCATGATCCTCTTACCGATGCTTGCCTCCCTGCTTGGATTCACGTTGCTGTGCCTCGGCATGTCGCGACATCAGCGCGATCTGTTCGGCCGCGCGATGTCGCCTGGGCGTACCGTGGCGGCGAGATGGATCGGCTGGACCCTCGTCGTGCTTGCCTACGGCGGCAGCATGCTGATCGAAGGTGCCGCCCTCGGCGCCGTTTATGGCGTCGGCGTGCTCACCTTCGGCGCGCTGGTCGTGGCGTTCACGGTTACCGGAATGTCCAGGTAGCTTGCCGGTAGCCAGCTCAACGTGAGTGGCTCGCCCGGGGTGCCACGCGCCGATCGTGCCACTGCCTCACTCGCGTGGGGGGGGGAGTGCCGTCAGGCATGCTTACCCGGCAGGGCCCAGAGCAGACCGCGCGTAATGATGGCCGGGAAGACCGTGAGGTGATCCTCATCGGCGACCGTGGCCATGCGAATGTGCAGGTTCGGGTAGTGCTTCGCGTTGAGCTGGGCGACGAAGCGCTTTGCGTTGCCGATCATGTCGACGCTGCTGTTGTAACGGGGATCCCTGGAGGCAGGCTCGATGGTCTCGTAGCCACCGAGCACGATCAGCACGTTGGCCGGCATGTCTTTCTGCTTCGCCATCGCATCGCGCAGCCGTGCGAATTCGACCTGCTTACCGAACTGGAATGACGGGCTCCCCAGAATGTACTGCTCGAACATCGTCGGGTCGTGGATAAGGATGTCCGCGCCGAGCAGGCCGCCGTAGGAGTGACCCGCGTAGATCTTGCGATGCATGTCGGCGCGATAGTGCTGCGCGATCAGCGGGAACACCTGGTCCTTGATGAAGCGGGCATAGGCTTCGCCGCCGCCATGCACCACCGGCCGGCCCGGCATGTCGGAGGTCAGCGTCGGATCGCCGTCCGCCGTCGGGGTGTAATCGCGGCGGCGGCTGTACACCGGCGTGTCGCCCACCGCATACGACAGGCCGACGAGGATGAAATCCTCCGTGCCGTCGCCATGGTCACCGACCCGACGCGCGATGCTGCGGATCAGCGGAAACGCATAGTTGGCGTCGGTGACGAACAGCACCGGATACGTGCGCTCCGGATGATCGGCATAGCCAACCGGCAGGCTGACGAAGACCTGATAGTCCCGATCGGTACCGTCCGCATGCAGCGTGCGTACCTCGGTGTCGTCGAGAACGTACGGTTTCGGAGCGGTCGAGGAAGCGGCCGGGGCCGCGGCGGTCGCCGATGCGGTCTGCGCTACCGGCGTCGCCGCCGGCCTCGAACAGGCGATAACGACGGCGCAAAGCGCCAGTAAAACAAACGTCGTGCGATGTGCCATTCCCTGCCCTGTCCTTTGGCGATCCTTCCATTGACGCACGGGTGGCCTCACGCCATCAACAGATCTTCGTAGAACGCTCCGATCGGCAGCGTGGGATGGGCGATCTGGATCTCGAGGATCCACAGACCCGGTACCGGCGCGCCGGCGAAGTCGCCGAGGTTGCCGGCCTTGTGCACCGCATGGGGGTAGTCGCCGACCCGGTGGCCCTTGGTCGCGTGGTTGAGACGCCAGCCCATGGCGTCGGCCTCGGCGCTGACGTAGTCGTACAGCGCGACGCCGGTGACACCTTCGCGCCAGCGTGCCTCACCCCTGGCGAACAGCTCGCGCGACGCGGCTGCGCAGGCATGCATGACCGGATCGTCGCCGACCACGAAGGTGTCGCCCACATCGCCCTCGTGGCCATCGAAGACGGGCCCCAGGTCGACGAAGTAGATGTCGTTCTCACCGAGCACCGTGTCGGGTGCCGAGCGCTGGCGGAACGTCTTCAGCGTGTTGGCGCCAAAACGCAAAATGCTCGGATGCCAGATGCGATCCATACCGGCAGCCTCCAGCCGTTCCTTCGCCAGTTGAACGGCCTCGGGCTCCGTCATGCCCGGACGGATGCGCGAGGCGATGTCGCGCAAGGCGGTCCAGGCGCGCTCGCGGGCACCCAGCATCCGGGCGAGATCGAATTTCCTGCCGACGTTCTCGGCGGTCGCTGCGGGCATGGCGGCGGTCCAGGCGTTTCGGGGTGGTCATTATCCCCCGGCAAAGCATCCCGCCAACAGGGTGGGCGACACGCTTACCTCAAGGCCAGCCCACCGCACGCAGCCACGCGTCCACCTGCCGCGTATATCCCGGATCGACCCCGAGCTCCCGGTTGATTGCCATGTGATCCAGTGCCACGGGCAACGTCGCGGCTCGTCCACCCAGGGCGTTCACCTTCGCGGCAAAGCGCTCGTTCGCCCCGCACGACTGCGCCCGCGCCGACGAACACACCATCAGCATCGGAGTGGCGGGCGCGCGGACCAGCCGGTCCAGCGGCGAGGCCGCCGGCCAGCCCGCCGGGTCGCGGCCGAACACGCGGTCATAGAAACGCGCATGTGGCGCGTTCATGATCTGGGGAAGATCCACGACACCGCTGTCGAGGGATACCGTGGCCAGCCACGGCGCCACGCCGGCCTCACGGGCGATGTCGGGTGACACGGCAAGCAGGCTGACGAGGTGCGCGCCGGCCGAATGCCCCATCAGCACGATGCGTGACGGATCGCCGTGCCACTCATGCGCGTGACGCTGCACCCAGGCCAGTGCGCTGGCGACATCGGCCGCCTGCTCCAGCGGTGACGCGGCAGGCCATAGCCGGTAGTTGACCGACACGACGATCGCACCTCGCGAGCCCCAGTGCGCCAGCGTGCCGTCGATGACGCCGGGGTTGTCCTTGTCGCCGACGATCCATGCGCCACCATGGACCATGACGAGAATCGGTGCGTCATGCGCGCCTGCCGGCACGTGAACCTCGAGGGTCTGTTCGCGCGACGGCCCATACGACACATCGGCGGCCGCCGCCGGCAAGACGATGAAGGCGATCAGCCAGACGATGAGTCGGAGGATGGGGTACACCACGGCTTCCTCAGTGACAGGCGATGCTTTCACCAGCCGCGTTGCTGCAACTGCCGGTGTGAGTGACCCCGTCCCGGGTGACCGTCGTGCTGCCGCTGTAGCTGTTCCCAGCCGCGCCGGTCGCCGAGGCGGAGTGCGTGATGCCCTGCCCTTGCGCACCCGTGGTTTGTCCCGCGAACGTTCCACCCTGCGTCCCGGTAGCGTTCGTGTTGCGATCGAAGCTGCCAGTGCCATCGGCGTTATGCGTGGCTGTCGCGCGGGTCGTTGCCGTGCCACCGCCAGCTCCACGCCAGTTACCTCCGGCGTTGGATGTCACATTGCCCTGGCCATCGGAGACCGTACGACGACCGTGCGCGCCCGCCGCGCCGTTGGGACCCCGGAACCCCGCCGCGTGGCCGGCGACGGCACCGCCCTCGGCCTGCCCGTGGGCGCCATAGGCGACGAAACGACCCGATGCGGTCGCCACGCCGGATGCGAGAAGAAGCGCCAGGGAGCAGGCAATCGTGCGATACATGAGCAAACTCCATCTCGATGGCCGTCCGGCCGGAGACGTCACTCTGACGAATTCCAGGGCGGCCCGCCGTCACGCTTCGCAACCGAACGTTTCCGTGCATCGCTTACGAAACATCCTGTTACACCTTCGCTCCCGGTGGCGCCCCGGTCGCGTCCCGGACACGGCAGAATCGCACCATGACCGAGTCCACGCCCTCCCGCATCCTGATCGTCGACGACGACGCGCGCCTGCGCGATCTGCTCTCGCGCTACCTGCAGAGCCAGGGCTTCGCGACGGTGACGGCCGAGGACGGCAAGGCGCTGGACCGCGAGCTGAAGCGTCGACACGTCGACCTCATCGTGCTCGACATCATGATGCCGGGAGAAGACGGCCTTGCCATCTGCCGTCGCCTGCGTGGCCAGGGCGTGGATACGCCGATCATCATGCTGACGGCGCGCGGCGACGAGGTGGATCGCATCGTCGGGCTCGAGATCGGCGCCGACGACTACCTGGCCAAGCCGGGCAGCCCGCGCGAGCTGGTCGCCCGGATCAACGCCGTGCTTCGCCGTGGGCGCGTCGCGCCCGGCGCACCGCTCACCGACAACCGGCGCGTCGTCTTCGGGCCCTTCGTACTCGAACTCGGCACGCGCCGCCTGCTCCGCGATGGCGAACCGCAGCACCTGACGACCGGTGAGTTCGCCGTGCTCGCGACACTGGTACAGCGCCCGCGCCAGCCACTCACGCGCGACCAGCTGATGAGCTCCGCGCGCGGTCGTGACCATGAGGCCTTCGACCGGAGCATGGACGTGATGATGAGCCGGCTGCGCCGGGTCGTGGAAGACGATCCGCGCGAACCGCGCTGGCTGCAGACCGTCTGGGGACACGGCTACGTCTTCGTTCCGGACGGCCCGTGAACCGGCGGCCATCCAGCCTGTTCGCAAGGATCGCCACGCTGCTCGCCGTTACGGTCGGGTTGTGCTTCGTCCTGAGCATCGTCGCGATCCGGATCACCAGCGACGAAGGCGCGGGCCGCGTGGGCATACGCGGCGCGACGGCACGTATCGTCGTCGCGGATACGCTCATCGCCAGCGGCAAGGAGGCCGGGCTGGCCGAGATCCACGTGATCCGCGCGCCCACCGCGCCCGCAGGCAGGGAGCCCGTCCTTCTCGTCGTTCGCCGCACTCTGGAGGACATCCGCCAGGCCTTTCCCGGTCGTGAAGTGCGCATCGATGGCATGCACGATGCCACGCTGTGGATCGCTGCGCCGGCGCCCGCGACAGGCTGGCTGGGTGTGCCAGTGACCAACACCGGAAAGCCGGCTGTTCGCGCCGGCCTGCTCGCCATTGCGCTGGGCGGCGTGCTGATCGTGCTGCTCGCCGGACTTTACGCGCGCAGCATCACCGCACCGCTGCGGCAGCTTGCCGACAGTGCCGCCCACATGGTGAACGGAAGCGAGCCGCCATCGCTCCCCGACGGGGTCGCGCGTGAACTGACCGAGCTACGGTCTGCCCTCGCCCGCGCCGCGGCCGACGTTCGTGCCAGCGCACGTGAGCGCGACCTCATGCTGGCCGCGCTGTCGCACGACATGCGCACGCCGCTCGCCCGGCTGCGCCTCGGACTGGAGCTCTCGCCCGTGACCGATCCCGCGTTGCGCGGCGGCATGGAAGCGGACATCGATGCGCTCGACAGCCTCTGCGAACACTTCATCGCCTTCGCACGCGACGGTCGTGACGAAGCGACGGGCGACGTCGACTTGAGCGCGATCGTGCACGACGTGGCGGCTGTCGCATCGGCGCATGGCGAGGTGTGGACGTTGCGGCTGCCCGATACGCCGATCATCCAGGGCAAGGCTCTGACCTTGCGTCGCGCCGTGGAGAATCTCGTCCGCAATGCAAGCCGACATGGTGCGGCACCGTTCGAGGCGACGATCGAGGTCAGCGCGACGGAGATCATGACGACGGTGATCGACCATGGATCCGGCGTACCCGAGGCCTTGCTGCCCCACCTCGGCCAGCCGTTTTTCCGCGGAAACGCCGCCCGCAGCGATGCCACGGGCAGCGGTCTGGGCCTGGCCAGCGTTCGACGCACGGCGATCCAGCACGGCGGCGAACTGCATCTGCGCAACCTGCCGGAAGGCGGATTCGCCGCGACGCTGGTGTTGCCGCGCGGCGATCCACGGACTCAGGCGGGCTTCGTAGGTTTACGCGTCCCATGCGAACGCCGTCTACCCGCGATGTGACGCGGATAGACGGGGGTGTCGTTGTCAGACCAGCTCAGCCAGCGACGCCGGATCGAACGACTTCATCGCCGCTGTATCCCCCGCGCGCACCTTCGATACCCACTGCGGATCGCCCAGCAACGCGCGGCCCACGGCGATCAGGTCGAACTCGTCGCGCTCCAGGCGCTCGGCCAGACGCTCGACGCCCACCGGCGACGACGTCGCACCACCGAACGAGGCCAGGAACTCGCCATCGAGGCCAACCGAACCCACGGAGATCGTCGCCGCGCCGGTCACCTTCTTCGCCCAGCCGGCGAAGTTGAGACCCTCGGCGCCGTCGACGTCCGGGAACTCCGGTTCCCAGAAACGACGCTGCGAGCAATGCAGGACATCCGCGCCAGCGGCAACCAGCGGCGACAGCCACGCTTCGAGCTCGGCCGGCGTATGGGCCAGACGCGTCTGATAGTCCTGCTGCTTCCACTGGCTGACGCGGAGGATCAGCGGCATGTCCGGGCCGATCGCGGCGCGTACGGCGGCGACGACTTCGGCGGCGAAGCGCGCGCGCTCCGGCAACGTGGCGCCGCCGTAGCGGTCGGTACGCTCGTTGGAGCCATGCCAGAAGAACTGGTCGATCAGGTAGCCGTGCGCGCCGTGCAGTTCGACGACGTCGAAGCCGAGGTCTTTCGCGCTCAGGGCGGCGCGCGCAAAAGCGGCCACCGTGTCTGCGATGTCTTCATCGGTCATCGCCACGCCGTGTTTGTCGCCGGGGCCGTTGATGCCTGACGGGCTTTCCGCCGATACCGGCCCCACCCAACCCGACATGCCACGCGTACCGCCGGTGTGCCAGATCTGCGGCCCCATGCGACCGCCGACGGCGTGCACTTCGTCGATCACGTGACGCCAGCCGGCCAGCGCGGCGTCGCCGAAGAACGAGGGGATGTTGGGTTCGTTACGCGAGGCCGGGCGGTCGATCACCGTGCCTTCGGAGAGGATCAGGCCGACGCCATCGGCGGCACGGCGGCGGTAATAAGCGGCGTTGGCTTCGCCCGGCACGCCCGCGTCAGTGAACAGACGGGTCATGGGCGCCATGACGATGCGGTTGGCCAGCGTGAGGCCTTTGAGGGTGAAAGGGCGGAACAGCGCGTCGACAGCGGCCTGGGTCATGAGAAATATCGCACCTTTATTGAAGATGCGTGCGAGGGTATACAGGATATACTTGGCGTCAATAAGGCACTTGAAAGCTCTCAGGTATCTCCATGGAAACCCGCGCTGACCCGACCTGCTCTCCCACGCACTTCTCGGCCGGATGCCCCAGCCGCGTGCTGTTCGAGCAGGTCGCCGATAAGTGGTCGATGATGGTCCTCACCGTGTTGCACGGCGGGCCGTTGCGCTTCAACGCGATCCGGCGGCAGCTCGAAGGCGTCACGCAGAAGGCGCTCACGCAGTGCCTGCGCCGTCTCGAGCGCAACGGGCTGCTTACGCGACGCATCATTCCGGCCGCGCCGATCGGTGTGGAGTACGCGCTCACCGATCTCGGCCGATCGCTGCATCGGCCGTTCAAGGAGCTCTACATCTGGATGCACCAGAACCTGGATGAGGTCGAGGCGGCGCGGGTTCGTTATGACGAAGCGTCATCCGCGCCTGCGCATGCCGTCGGCTAGGAATGTGACGACGGGTGCGCCTGGGCCCTGAGCCGGGCACTCGCCCGCGCTCTTACCGCATCCGACCCGTCGACCCGCGACAGGTACTGCAACACGTCACGCTTCGTCGAAGGATTGGCGGCGATACACACGCGCACTTTCTCGTTCACGTCGTCGGCCAGTTCGCGCAGCAGCGTCTCCGAGGCGTCGACGCGCTCGGCCACGGCGTGGCGGACGATCCAGTTCGCATCGCTGGCCAGACGTTCCAGCATCTCCGGCGGCGACGTGCGGTTGTAGGCGATAAACGGCCGCAGTTCGGGAGCGCGTGCGTGGATCTGCATCCACACCGCGAGCGGCACCGTCTCGCTGGCGGCGCGCTGGTTGTCATCGGGATCGTCGCTGACACGCAGCCGAATCCATTCGTTGGCATTGTCGATCATGTTTCCCCCTTCCCGCGGATGCGCCCGCGAGCATCAACCCAGGCGCAGCACCGCCGCCGTCTGGGCAACGATGGTACGCCCGATCTCCTCCGCTGGCACCTCCCTGGCCAGGGCACCGGCCTGACCCGACCACAATGGCTGGAAATCGCCCTGCGCCATCGCTTCCCGCAACGGCGTCAGCGGCCCGGCCGCCAGGGGGAACGGCGGTGCATCGGCGGAAAGGGGACCTACTTCACGTATCAGGCGGTTGATGGCGCCGCGTGCCGGGCGCCCGGTCAGCACGTTGGTGACCACGGTGTTGTCGTCACGTACGCCGCGCAGCGCGGCGCGATGCACGGCGGCGCTGGTCGATTCCGGCGACAGCAGGAAGGCCGTGCCCATCTGCACGGCGGAGGCGCCCAGACACAGCGCTGCGGCCATCCCACGTCCATCGGAAATGCCACCGGCGGCGATCACGGGGATGCTCAGCGCGTCGACCATCTGCGGCACGAGCGCCATCGTGCCGGGCTGCGTCGTCATGTCGTCGGTAAGGAAGTTGCCGCGATGGCCTCCGGCTTCATACCCCTGGGCGATGACGGCATCGCAGCCGCGCTCGGCCAGCCAGCGGCCTTCGGCGACCGTGGTCGCGGTGGCAAGAAGGATGGCACCGGTCGCCTTCACCCTGTCGAGCAGAGCCGTCTCGGGTAAGCCGAAGTGAAAGCTCACCACTTCGGGCTTCAGCTCTTCGACGAGCGAGCACATGGCGGCATCGAACGGCGCGCGCCCACCGGCGGCGGGCAGCTTTGCCGGATCCACATCGAATTCGCTGAAGTAGGGCGCCAGCCGGTCCAGCCATCGACGTGTCTGCGCCTCGGTCGGCGTCACCGCCGTATGCGCGAAGAAATTGAGGTTGATCGGTCCGGACACCGCCGCACGAAACACCGCGACCTCCTCACTCACCTTGTCGGCGGTGATCGAGGCGCACGGCAGCGAACCGAGGCCACCGGCACGCGCCACGGCGATCGCGAGAGCGGATCCGCCGGAGCCGGCCATCGGCGCGAGAAGAAAAGGATGCTCGATGGCGAACAGGTCGAGCACGCGACGGTCGGTCCAGACAGGCACAGCAAACTCCTCGAAGCGAACCGCGAAGGTCGATACCGGCAAGGATAGACCGGTCGACCTCCGCGTCGCGTAAAGTCTTCAGTGTGCTTCGGCTTTCCGCAGCGACGTGCGTGCCGCCGCGGCCTGGCTCTCGGTGACAGCGGACGCATGGTTGCCGAAACCCGTACGCACGAAGGTTGCCACCTGCGCCACCTCCGCATCGCTCAGACGCTCGGCGAAACCGGGCATGCCCAGCGGCGACGGTGCCTTTTCGGTCGACGGCAGGTGGCTACCGCCGAGGATCAGCCGCACCAGCGTGGTCGGGTCGTCCGCGAGCACGGTCGGGTTGCCCGCGATCGTCGGGAACACGTGCGCGTAACCTTCCGCGTCGGTGCGATGGCAAGCAGCGCAGTTATCGACGTAGATTTCAGCGCCACGGCTATCGTTGATGCCGGCCTGCAGGGCCTTCGCGGTGGTGTCGTCGGGCGCGAAGCGCGACGGATCATCCGCGGTGGCCGGCAGCGTCTTCAGGTAAGCCGCGATCGCATGCAGATCGTCGTCCTTCAGCCACTGCATGCTGTGCACGGCCACGTCGGCCATCGGCTGACCGACCACGGCGCTGTGCGCGTTACGCGCGGTACGCAGCGTGTCCACGATGTCCTGTTCGCTCCAGCGACCCAGACCGTCGGCCGTGTTGCCACGCAGATTCACCGCATACCAGCCGTCGATCACCTGGCCACCGGACAGGTACGAGCTGCCCTTCTCGTCAAGCGTCCGCTCCTGCAAAGCGAAGCCGCGTGGCGTGTGACAGCTGCCGCAGTGACCCGCGCCCTGGACGAGATAGGCGCCGCGGGCGATCTTCTCGTCCGGGTACGCCTTCGGATCGAATACCACGCTGTCGGCATCCGGTGCGAACAGCTTGCGCCAGATCGCCAGCGGCCAGCGCGTCGACAGCGGCCACGGAATCGCCGTGCCCTGGTTCGCGCGCGACGACGGCTCGATGCCGCCGTGCCGGAAGTACGCGTACAGCGCGCGCACGTCGTCGTCGCTGAGACGCGCATACGACGGGAACGGCATGGCCGGGTAAAGGCTCGAGCCATCCGCCGCGATGCCATGACGCAGCGCGCGGTCGAACTGGTCGAGCGTGTACTTGCCGATGCCGTGGTCCGCGTCGGGCGTGATATTGCTGCTGTAGATCGTACCCAGCGGCGTCGCCATCGGCAGGCCACCTTCGAACGGCTTGCCGCCCGGACGGCTGTGGCATGCCGTGCAGTCGCTGGCCAGGGCCAGGTAGTGGCCCTTCTCGATCAGGGCTTTGTCGTCCGCGGGCACATCGCCGGTGATCGCACGCGTGTGCGTGGGCCAGAACGCGAACGCCAGCGCAGCCACGAGCACGACCACGCCGAGGGCGATCAGGGTGAGGAAGAACTTTTTCATCTCGTTCTCCTTACGCCTGGACCATGGGACCGGGGTCCTTCAGATACTTCTCGCGGATGGCCGTGGCGGCCCAGTACGCGAGGCCGCCGACCAGACCGGTCGGGTTGTAGCCGTTGTTCTGAGGGAACGCGTTGGCGCCGATGGCGAACACGTTGGGCACGTCCCACGACTGCAGATAACGGTTCAGCGCCGAGGTCGACGGATCCGAGCCCATCGTCGCGCCACCGCAGGTATGCGTGCTCTGGTATTTGGTGATGTTGTAGTGCTCGCCGTCCTTCTTCGCATCGCCGAGAATCGACAACGGATTGAGGGTGCGGCCCATCTGCAGCGCCTGACCCACGAGGAACTGCGACGCCTTGATCTCGTTGTCCTGCCAGTCGAAGGTCATCCGCAACAACGGACGGCCAAACGAATCCTTATAGGTCGGATCCAGGCTCAGATAGTTCTGGCGATACGACATGCAGGCACCCTGCACCTCGAAGTAGAACGAGTGACGAAAGTTGTCCGCCGCCGCACGCTTCCAGTCGGTGCCCCAGTTCGGGGTACCGGCGGGCACGTTGATGCCGCGCACCGGACCCGCGCCGGGCTGACGCGCCCAGACCAGACCGCCGCCGACGAAGCCGAGCTTGCCGTTGTCGAGCTGATTGCCGTTGAGATCGTCCATCGTCGCGCCCGCGCCACCGATACCGATGAACGGGTTGGCCTGCACGCTCTTGTCGAAGAACATGACCGTGCGGTTGAGGTTCTGGTACGAGTAGTTACGACCGATGGTGCCGGTCTGCGTCACCGGGTCATAGGCCTTGCCGATGCCCGACACCAGCATCAGGTGCACGTTGAACAGCTGGAACGCGCACAGCAGGACGATGTCCGCCGGTTGCTCCACTTCACGGCCCTGCGCGTCGAGATACGTAACGCCCGTCGCCTTCTTGCCTGTGCTGTCGAGGTTGACCTTGAGCACCTGCGAGTTGGCGCGCAGCTCGAAGTTCGGCTTGATGCGCAGCGCCGGCAGGATCGAAACGTTAGGGCTGGCCTTGGAGTAATTCAGGCAACCGTAATCGCTGCAGAAGCCGCAGGCATTGCACGGACCCATCTGACAGCCGTACGGATTCACGTACGGACCCGAGGCATTGGACGTGGGAATCGGATACGGATGCCAGCCCATTTCCTTCGCGCCCTTGTAGAACTGTTCGGCGCCGAGGTAATTCGGGTTGGGCCCCAGCGGGTATTCCTTCGAACGCGAGCCTTCGAAGGGGTTGCCGCCCTCCTGCAGCACGCCGTTGATCACGCCCGCCTTGCCCGAGGTGCCGCAGACGCGCTCGAACATGTCCAGGTGCGGTTCCAGGTCGTCATAGCTGACCGGGAAATCCTGGATCGTCATGTCCGCAGGAATGAAGGCCTTGCCGTAACGGTGTTCCATATTCGTACGCAGGTACATGTCTTCGGGCAGCGGACGGAAATGGCAACCCGACCAGTGCGTACCCGCACCGCCCACGCCCGTACCGGGTTTGAACGAACCCATCTGGCGATACGGCACGGCATCCGACGAGCTGTTGTGGCGAATGGTGACGGTTTCCTGATTGAGACTCTGCAGGAACCGGCGATGCACCGAGCCTTCGAGCTCGTCCACCACCTTGGGATAAGCGAAGTCGGGCTGCGTATCGCGGTCGGCACCGCGCTCGAGCGCCACGACGTTGAGGCCTGCCTCGGTCAGTTCCTTCGCGAGGATCGCGCCGGTCCAGCCCATGCCGACGATGACGGCGTCCACTTTCGGTTTCACGGTAGCCATCGTCTCAACCCCTCTTGCCGGACAGATCGACCGGCGGCAGCGGATACGGTTTGTCGCGCACCGTGATCCAGTCCAGGTAATCGGCGCGCATGCCGGGGTAGCCGATCATCTTCCACGCGGCCATGCCGCGGTTGCCGCCATAGCGGGGATCGGCGAAGTAGCCGTTCTTCACTTCGTTGAGGAAGTTGGTGAAGAACAGCTTGGACGAGATGTCCTCCAGCTTGAGCTTGCCGCTCTCGGCCGCCTTGAGCAGTTCTTCCTGCCGGGCGTGCTCGAGCTGGGCGAAGGTCTTGCCGTCGAAGGTCTTCCTGCAATGCGCGTCGATCGCGTTGAGGCCCACACGGATGATGTCGCGCAGCGTGAGGCGGCCCTGATAGCCGAACTCCGGCGGGGCTTCGAGGAAGGGACCCTGCATGTACCAGATGGCGCCATTGGCGTACGGCGTCTGCATGTGGCGGTCGAGAAACTCGGGCACGCCGGTCTCGACGGCACCGGGGCCGACGTCGTCACTGGGGATCAGCCGGTCGCAGATGGCGACCATGCAGGTCCATTCCACGTCCTTGAAGAAATTCGGTTTGTACCCGGCACCGCTCTCAGCGGTGGCGCCGTCACCTGGCTTGTGCGTGGCTGTCGCGGCGAGCGGGAGAGCGGCAGCGAGCGGGGCCATGGTCAGGCCAAGCAGGATACGGCGTCGCGATTGCAACGCGGCGTTGGTTTCGTCCGGTGAGGACATGGCTGGCTCCGGGGCGGCAGGCTGGCTTAAGACAATAGAAAAACCACCGACGGTCTTACTGTCGGTCGATATACTTCAGTTATGAACTAATGTGACACGTGCATGTTACAGGTGTCTTATCGACCGATGTCGTCATATCTGCATTGCGTTTTTTACAGGGGTGCCGTGCGCCGCTCTGTGTCCTTACCTGGGGACAAACCGAACATCCGCGAATGCTCCCGGGTGAACTGCGAAACACTTTCGTATCCCACGGCAAAGGCGGCACCGCTCGCCGACCTGCCCTCACCGGTCATGAGGCGACGCGCCTCGATCAGCCGCAGCTGTTTCTGAAACTGCTTCGGCGATAACGACGTCACCGCACGAAAATGCTGATGAAACGACGACGGACTCATATCGGCCCGATGATCGCCAGCCTGCTTTCAGCGGATAACCGCTGGGTGACGGCGCAGCGAATCGAGGTGTCGGGCGGTCAGGCGATATGAGCGATTCGCCCTAAGCGATACCTGGGAGGGTGGCGATGGCGTCCACCAGATAGTCGATCAGACGTCGCACGCGCGCGACGTCCGATCTCCCCGGAACCATCAACAGGTTGAGCGGCACGGCCACCGGGCGATGATCCGGCAGCACGGGGACCACCGTCCCTGTCACCAGCAGGTCGTCCACCATCCATCGGTGAGCCGACACGATGCCTCGCCCGGCCACGACAGCCGCTCGCGCAGCCAGACCGTGGTCGACACGCAGACGACCTGTGACCGGGATCGCGTGACGCACACCGTCCGGACCGTCGAGCAAGAGGACGTCGCTGCCGATCACGTTCGACATGCGGATGCTGTCATGCCCGATGAGATCGTCTGGCGATGCAGGTGTGCCGCGAGAGGCCAGGTAGGCGGGAGAGGCCACCAGCAAGCGCTGACTGGAGCCGAGCGCGCGCAGTTTCATCGAGCTGTCGTCGAGGGGCCCGAGGCGAATGGCGATATCCACGCCTTCCCGCACCAGATCGATCCGCTCATCGGTGAGCCCGAGTTCCACCTGGATATCGGGGTACCGATCCTGAAATGCGAAGATCAACGGCGTTATGTGGAGGATGCCCAGAGCGCTCGTCGTCGAGAGACGGACCGTACCTGCATTAGCGCCGCGGTGATCGCTGACTTCGTCGGCGGCCTGCTCGACCAGCCGCAGGATCTGCAGGGCTGAGGCGTAGAAGCGCGTGCCTTCGTCGGTCAGGGTCATGCGGCGCGTCGTCCGGCTGAGCAATGGTGCTCCCACAGCGGCCTCGAGTTCGCGCAGATGGCGCGTGACCGTCGACTGTCCCAGGCCGCTTTCGCGTGCCACCGCAGACAGGCTGCCTCGCTCCGCGACGCGCACGAAGGTGCGCATGCGTTCCAGCGTCAGATCGGATCTATCCATTTTTCGGCACTGAGTTATGCATCCATCCATATAGTGGATGGATCACGTGTTGGCTACCGTGAGGTCATTCGACATCCGGAGTCTTTATGAAGGTTTTGCTTGTTTTTGCTCATCCTGAGCCCCGCTCACTCAATGGTTCACTGCGCGATGTCGCCATCGCGGAGCTGCTGGCTCAGGGCCACGACGTGCGTCAGACCGATCTGTACGCTCAGCGGTGGAAAGCGGTGGTCGATCGCGATGACTTCCCTGCCCTCCGGAGTGACGACCGTCTGCATCCCGCACGTGCTTCGGCTGAAGCCTTTGCCTCGGGAACCCTGACCGATGACGTGCGCGAGGAACAGGAGAAGCTGCTCTGGGCCGACGCGGTGATTCTGCAGTTCCCCCTGTGGTGGTACACGATGCCGGCGATTCTCAAAGGATGGATCGATCGCGTGTACGCCTGTGGTTTCGCGTACGGCGTCGGCGAGCATAGCGACAGGCATTGGGGCGACCGTTTCGGCGAAGGCACGCTCGCGGGCAAGCGCGCCATGCTAGTCGTGACCGCCGGTGGCTGGGAGGAGCACTACGGGCCACGCGGGATCAACGGGCCTATCGATGACCTGCTCTTTCCGATCAACCACGGGGTACTGCACTACCCGGGGTTCGACGTCCTGCCGCCGTTCGTCGCTTACCGTCTGGATCGCATGGGCGAGGACGCGTTTCCCGCGATGGCCGAAGCGTTACGCGAGCGCATGCGCAATCTGGCGATCACGTCTCCGATTCCTTTCCGGCGACAGAATGGGGGCGACTACGAGATACCGAGCTTGCGTCTGCGTGACGGGCTTGGACAGGATACGGTCGGATTCGGACTTCATCAGGACACTGGCACGGCACCCTGTTGAAGCGGAGCCCATGGCTCGAAACCCGATGCTCGATCGTACGGACCGAGCACCGGGTTCCGTGGGTGTCGGTCAGACCCCTTCGACCATGAACACCCGGTAGTCCGCACCCTTGAACCGATGCGCGCGCGCCTCGGTGTACTTCGGACTCTTGTACCAGGCCAGCGCTTCGGCCTTCGTCGGGAAGCTTATGATGACCGCGCCCTCGACCTCGGGCCCCTCTAGCGTCTCGATCTCACCGTAGAACGCGTGCGGCGTAATGGGATGGTTCCCGCGCGCCTCACTGGCTTTCTCTGCGTAGATCTTCATCTCTTCCGGATCTTTCGTGCGATCGCGGGAAAACACGACATAAGTCGCCATAGTTCAGATCCTGATGGATGGGTGGACTTACCAGGGAAGCGTCTTGCCGAGGTAGGTGAAGCTACCTGTCGGACCGTTGGCATCGAGCAAGGCCATACCGACGCTGCTCTTCGCACCGGTCGGCACATCGATCTCGCCGTTGCCACCGTTCATCTCGGTCTGCACATAACCCGGATGCACCGCGTTGACCTTGATCGGCGTGTCGCGCAGTTCATAAGCAAGATGCACGGTCCACGAATTGATGGCGGTCTTCGACGCGTCGTACGCCGGCACCTTGAAGCTGTAGATCGGCGAGTTCGGATCGACGTGCAGCGTGATCGAGCCGAGCTGGCTGGAGACGTTGACGATACGCGCCGCCGGGGCTTTCCTGAGCAGCGGGAGGAAGGCATTGGTCACTTCGACCACCGCGAAGACGTTGGTGTCGAACGTCTCGCGCCACGCCTGGAGGGTCTGCTCGGACGGGGCCTTGCTCATGTCGTCGACGAGGATGCCTGCGTTATTCACCAGGATGTCGAGCTTGCCGTACTTGGCGGTGACTTCCGCCACGGCCTTCTTGATGCTCTCGCTGTCGGTCACATCGAGCGCGATCGGTTCGACGGTGAGGCCCTCGGCCTTGAGCTTGTCCGCCGCCGCCTTGGTACGACCGGCGTCGCGGCCAGCCAGCAGCGCGATCACACCTTCCTTCGCCAGCTGACGGACGGTTTCCTGACCGATGCCGCGGGTGGCGCCGGTGACGAGGGCGACTTTCTGCGTGGTGTTCATTCCAGATCCTTGCTCGGTGGGTTGGGAATATCGCTGCGTTCGACATGTGGATGGCCTGCCGGACTTAAAACCCGTCAGTTCAGATATTCCTCGAAAAAAATACTAGACGACCGGTCTAATGGCGTGTAGAGTTCTTCCCATGAGCCCAGCCACCGCCATCAACGAATCGTCCGACGTCCGCGCCAGGATCCTGGCCACGGGCCAGCGCATCATGGGCGGCAAGGGGTTCTCGGCGGTGGGCCTCAATGAAGTGTTGACGGCCGCCGGTGTGCCGAAGGGCTCGTTCTATCACTACTTCGGATCGAAGGACGCGTTCGGTGAGGCCTTGCTCGAGGACTACTTCGAGGACTACCTGGCCGACATGGATCGCACGCTGCGCCAGGCCGGCGGCCCGGTGGCGGCTCGTCTGGAGAACTACTTTCAGGCGTGGCGGGACAACCAGTCCTTCCACGACTGCCAGGGTAAGTGCCTTGCCGTGAAGCTGGGCGCCGAGGTGGCGGATCTGTCCGAAGTGATGCGCGCCTCGCTCAGGCGCGGTACCACGGGGATCATCCGCTACCTCGCCGAAGCGATCCAGGCCGGGGTGGCCGACGGCTCACTGTCGGTCGACGAGCCGGCGGCGGACGTGGCGCAGAGCCTCTACCAGCTCTGGCTGGGCGCCAGCGTCATGGTCAAGATCGTTCGCAACACCGAACCGTTCGACAAGGCGATGGCTACAACCCGCCAGGTTTTGAAGCTCCCGGCCTGAGGCCGGGAGGCGATACGGACGCTTCTTCGCGAAGCGTTTTTTTACCCCTAGTTACTAGACGACTGGTCTACTTTACTCAATCAATCAGGAGATTCCCATGAAAGTCCTCATCGTTCTGACCTCGCACGACCAGCTTGGCAACACCGGCCGCAAGACCGGCTTCTGGCTCGAAGAGCTCGCCGCGCCCTATTACACCTTCAAGGACGCCGGCGCCGAGATCGTTCTCGCCTCGCCCAAGGGCGGCCAGCCGCCGCTCGATCCGAAGAGCAACGAGCCGTCGTTCCAGACCGACGTCACCCGTCGCTTTGAAGCCGACGCCGCCGCCAACGCCCAGCTCGCCGCCACCGTCCGTCTCGACAGCGTCTCGCAGGCCGACTTCGACACCGTGTTCTATCCGGGCGGTCACGGCCCGCTGTGGGATCTGGCCGAGGACAAAAATTCGATCGCGCTGATCGAATCGTTCATCGAAGCGGGTAAGCCGGTCGCCCTCGTCTGCCATGCCCCGGGCGTGCTCCGCCACGTCAAGGCGTCGAACGGCAAGCCGCTGGTCGAGGGCAAACAGGTCACGGGCTTCACCAATACGGAAGAAGAAGGCGTTGGCCTCACCAATGTGGTGCCCTTCCTCGTCGAAGACGAACTGAAGACCAGGGGTGGCATCTACTCGAAGGGTCCGGACTGGGGTTCGTACGTCGTTACCGATGGCCTGCTGATCACGGGCCAGAACCCCGCGTCGTCGTCGGAAGCCGCCGCTGTGCTGATGAAGCAGCTGTCGGCATGAACATCTTCGACGGTCCGTATTACCTGAGCATCGCCGGCAAGCTCATCGAGACGAGCGATCGCTTCGACGTCATGAATCCGGCGACCGGGACGGTGCTGGCGCAGGCGCCCGCCGCCAGCGCCGCGCAGCTCGACGAAGCGATCGCCGCCGCGAAAGCGGCCTTCAGGATCTGGTCGGCCCTTGGCTACGAGCGGCGCCAGGTCTATCTCAACGCCTATGCCGATGCGCTCGAAGCCCACCGCGACGAGCTGGCCCGACTGCTCACCCTTGAGCAGGGCAAACCGCTCAAGACGATGGCGGAGCCGGAGGTCGACCAGTCGATCTCCTGGATCCGGCAGATCGCCGCGCGGCGCATTCCCGTCGAGATCGTGGAGGAGACCGACGACCACATCGTCGAGCTTCACCACACGCCGCTGGGCGTCGTCGGTGCGATCACACCGTGGAACTTCCCCGTGCTGCTCGCCTTGTGGAAGGTGGCGCCGGCACTGATCACCGGCAACACGATGGTGATCAAGCCCTCGCCGTTTACGCCGTTGTCCACACTGCGCTTCGGGCAGATCGCGCAGTCCGTGCTGCCACCCGGGGTGCTCTCGGTGGTTTCCGGCGGCAACGAGCTTGGCCCGCAGATGACCGCGCACCCGGACATCGCCAAGATCAGCTTCACCGGGTCCACCGAGACCGGCAAGCATGTGATCCGCTCCGCTGCCGGGACGATCAAGCGCCTCACACTCGAGATGGGTGGCAACGACGCGGCGATCGTGCTGCCCGATGCCGACTGGCGTTCGATCGTGCCCGCACTGTTCTGGGGCGCTGTCGGCAATTCGGGTCAGTGGTGTGTCGGCATCAAGCGCCTGTACGTCCACCGTTCGTTCCACGCGGACTTCGTCGACGCATTCGTGGCATACGCCAGGCGGCAGAAGCTCGGCGACGGGCTCGACCCCGAGGTTACCGTCGGCCCGGTGCAGAACAAGATGCAGTTCGACAAGGTCGTCACGTTCCTCGACGACATCAAGGCGAACGGTCAGAAGATCGTGCTCGGCGGCGAGATCGACCCGAACCGTCCCGGCTACTTCATCCCCGTGACCGTCGTCGACAACCCGCCGGAAGATTCGAAGATCGTGCAGGAAGAGCAGTTCGCTCCGATCGTGCCGATCATCGCCTACGACGACGTCGACGACGTGATCGAGCGTGCCAACGACAGTCCATTCGGTCTGGGCGGCTCCGTCTGGGGTCGCGACACCGCCGCGGCCGTCGCGGTGGCCAACCGCCTCGAGACGGGCATGGTCTGGGTCAACGAGATCCATACCCAGGGCGTCGACGTGCCCTTCGGCGGCCACAAGCAATCCGGCGTCGGCACCGAGCACGGCAGCGAAGGGCGCCAGCTCTTCACCAATCCGAAAACCATTCTGATCCGCAAGTAAGCGCCCAAGGAGAACCTCATGAAAACAGCATTCCGTCGCACCCGTTTCGCCGCCGCCCTGGCGATCTCCCTCTCCGTCTTCGGCGCCGGCGCCGTCACCGCCGCACCCGTGAAGAACATCGTCCTCGTCCATGGATTTTTCGCGGATGGCTCCGGCTGGAAAGCGGTCTCCGACATCCTGACCCGCGACGGCTACAAGGTTTCCATCGTGCAGGAGCCGGAAACCTCGCTCGCCGATGACGTCAAGGCGACGCTGGGCGTCGTCCACATGCAGGACGGTCCCAGCATCCTCGTCGGCCACAGCTACGGCGGTGCCGTGGTGACCGAAGCGGGCAACGATCCGCAGGTCGCCGGCCTGGTCTACATCGCCGCTTATCAGCCCGAGGCCGGCGAGAGCCTGGCTACGCTGACCGAGAAGAATCCCGGCGCGACCAAGGCGATCAAGAAGACGGCGGACAACTTCCTCTACATCGACCCCGCGCAGTTCCATGCCGACTTCGCCGCCGACGTGCCGGAGAAGGAAACCCGCTTCATGGCGGCCTCGCAGGTCATGCCTTCCGTCCAGGCTTTCACGGCACCCGTGTCGACCGCGGCGTGGAAGACCAAGCCAAGCTGGGCGCTGGTCGCCACGCTCGACCGAACGGTCAATCCGGATCTCGAGCGCTTCATGGCGAAGCGCGCGGGCAGCACCACGGTCGAGGTCACCTCCAGCCACGTCGCCTTTCTCTCGCATCCTGCCGACGTGGCGAAGTTGATCGAGCAGGCCGCCAGCAAGTCGGTCAAGTAAGCACCCATTACATAGAGGGCAATACCATGAGCAAGCAAATCGAAGGAAAGGTCGTCCTGATCACGGGCGCGAGCACGGGCATCGGTGCGGAAGTCGCGAAGCATCTCGCGGCCCGCGGTGCAAAAGTCGCGCTCGCGGCACGGCGTAAGTCGATGCTCGATGCCGTCGTGGCCGAGATCGTCGCGGCCGGTGGGCAAGCCGCGGCCTATACGCTGGACGTCACCGACAAGGCGCAGTTCGCCCAGGTCGTCGGCGCCGCGGTGGCCGACTTCGGCACGCTGGACGTCCTCATCAACAATGCCGGCCTGATGCCGATCCGTCCCATGTCCGAGGTCAACACCGACGAGTGGGACGCGATGATCGACGTCAATCTGAAGGGCACGCTGTACGGCATCGCCTCGGTGCTCCCGCTCTTCATCGAGCAGAAGCGCGGCCACATCATCAACCTGAGCTCGGTCGCCGGCGTGAAGGTCTTCGCGCCGGGCGGCACGGTCTACTCGGGTACCAAGTTCGCGGTCAGCGCGATCTCGGAAGGCCTTCGCCAGGAAGTGGGTGGTGATATCCGGGTGACCTGCATCGAACCGGGCGCGGTCGAGAGCGACCTCAAGCTCAGCACATCGGGCACCGCGAAGGACACCGTGCTGGATTTCTACAAGCAGGCGATTCCGGCGGCGTCGGTCGCACGGGCTATCGCGTTCGCGATCGAGCAGCCCGCCGACGTCGACATCAACAACATCGTGATCCGGCCGACGCAGCAGGTGTTCTGACCGGGGTGCCTCCGGCGCGGCATGACCTATGGGCCGGTCGTGACGAATGGGCCATGGCGCCCGGCGATGGCCGGCCTACCTTCCATGGATATATCCGAACCGAAGGAGGGATGCCGATGCGAGCCGCTTATCTGGGATTGCTGTTGCTCGCCGGGGCATCGACCGTCACGGCCCACGATGCGCTGCTGGAACAGGCACTCGCCCGCAAGGCCGTGCCCTTGGCCGATCTGCACGGCGTCATCCGTACGACCACGACGGTCAAGGGCGGCGACAAGCCCGAGCTGGATTCCGAATCCGTGGATCCGCGCAAGGAGCCGAAAAAGATCATGGCTTCCTACGACGAACTGCGGGACGTCATCGGTACCGATGCGCACGTGACGAAACAGGAGGCCGGGCGGACGACGTACGCGTTTACGACGACGCGTCTGCCGCGCGGCAATGTCCAGGCCGGGCATATCAACGTGAGCAGCGACGGCAAGGGCGACGACGAACGGTTCGATGGCGTGGTCACCGTGACGAAGGATGCCGGGGGGCGTCCTTATGTCGATCATCTCGATCTACGGTTACATGGAACGGCGGGCAACTTCATCGCGAAGGTGAAGAAGATCGACGTCAGTTATGCGTTTGCGCCGGCGGACGGCACGGACGCGATGCTGACGACGAGCTGCATGGTCGATGCGACGGTGCGGGCGTTGTTCTTCGTGCATCGTGAGGCGCATGCTGAGTCGGAGTGGGTGGCTTCGGCTGAGCACTGAGGTGGGTTGCTTTCGCCAGCAGGGCTGGCTCCTACAGAAGCATCGCCAATAGGATTGGCTCCCACCACAGTGGCTACTGCAGCAGCCGGTTGATTTCTTCGATGTCTTTCAGCTCGGCAGCGCCGACACTGCGCTTGAGCAGCAGTTTGTTGAGGATGAACTGGTGGCGTAGCGCGGTGTACTGCGTACGGATGTTCGCCAGCTGCGCGATCGCGACGACGACGTTGGTCAGGCTCTGGGTACCGATGTCGTAACCCGCGCGCATCGAAGCCAGCGCGTCGTTAGCCGACTTCACCGCATCGCGCGCATCGCTGACCTGTTCGATGCCCGCGGTGATCAGGTTGAAATAATTAGTGGCATCCCGCGCGGTCTGTCGGCGCAGCGACTCCAGGTCGTCCTGGTCCGCATCGCGCTGGTGTATCGCCTGTCGCACCTGCGACTGGGTCAGGCCGCCGCTGAACAGCGGCACGGCCAGCACCAGGCCAACCGTCGTACTGCCCGGGCCATAACCTGCGCCTCCACGAACCGTGTTCGACCACGCGCCGGCCTTGTCGTAGCCCACCGAGAAATTGAGCGTCGGCAGATGACCGCTGCGCGCCGCCGAGATCGAATGCTCATCGGCCGTCACCAGACGGCTCGCCGCGAGCACGTTCGGGTTCTGACGCATGGCTTCTTCGACCCACGCCTCGGCGTTGTTCGGCGTGGGTGTCTCCATCGGGAGGTCTTCACGCAGGCTCTTCAGCGTGCCGGGTGCCTTGCCGGTCAGCTGTTGCAGCGCGCGACGCGCATCCTTCAACGCGGACTCCGCGTCCACACGCGACGACTTGATGTAGAGGTAATAAGCCTTCGACTGGCTGAGGTCCGCCTGCGGCGCCAGCCCGTTCGCGAACTTGATGACGGCCTGGTCGTACTGCTGCTTGTAAGCGTCCTCGTACGACTGGAATACCTCGACCTGGTCCTGGTCGATCAGTACGTTGAAATACGCGGTGGTCGCGCGGACATAGAGGTCCTGCAGCTCCCCTTCGTACGTGGCGTCCTGCGATTCGGCGGTGAGCTTCGCCTGGCGTTCGCGCGAAAATTTCGACAGGTCGACCACCGTCTGGTCGAGCTGAAACGTCAGGTCACGCTGCCGGCTGTGGCCGCCCGTCGTTTCGGACGAGGTGCCGCCGTTGCCGGATTCCACACCGGCGTAACCGGGATGAAACTGCTGCAGCTCCAGTCCGGCGGACAGCTGGGGAAGCAGGGCCGACCGCGCCTGCGGCACACCCTCGGCCACCACCAGACGACGCGCATCGGCGCCCGCCAGGACGGGATCGTTGGCTACCGCTTCGCGATAGATGTCCAGCAGGTCTTCCGCGCCGGCGACCGCCGGCAGCGCGCCAGCCATGGACAGCAACGCCGCCAGACAGCCCGATAGATACCTTGTTTGCATGTCCGCCTCTAAGCACGCCGATTATCCGGGGCACGTTGCAAGCGATATGCCAGCACGTGCGGACGGACATGCGTGCCATCGCGGTAACGCTCAGGCGTTGTTTCTCAAGGGCAAAGGGCGGGTCGCAACATCCTTCGGGCGAAGGGATACCCGGTCTGGGCCGGCAAGGACCGTGTCCGCGGACGTTCCCGCGCGGACACCGGCGGTCACACCGCGAACGACCTGACGAGCCGTGGCGGCTCGTCAGGTCGGCTCGGTCAGAAGCTCCAGCGGAAGCCCAGGTTCACCGCGTCGCTGCGCTGATGCGTGGCGACGTCCGCGTTGTAGTACACGAACGTGCTGGCCTTCGGCGTGATGTCGAAGCTCACGCCCACGCCGGCCTGCCAGTGGTTGCGTACCGGTTGCGAGCCCTGGACCGAGAAGGTCTCGGCCGGTGCGTCCGCGAAGGCGTTGTTCACGGTGGTCGTATCGTCCCGGGTGTTGTGCAGGTAGCGGACCATCACGATCGGGTGCAACTTCGTGCCTTCCACGCCCAGGTCGACATCGCCGACGAGGCGGGCGCCGACGCCGTACTGCAGGCTGCTGGCGCTGGTCCTGCCGACGCGGAGATCAGCGTCACCGGCGTTCTTCTCGGTGAAGGCGTCGTACTTGACCTTCGCGTAGTACGCACCGACGAACGGCTCCAGGTGCATGGACTGGCCGAGCTGGAAGCGGTAGCCACCCTCCAGCGAGGCATTGGCGGTCTTGCCGTCATAGCTGCCGGTCGCCTGCGGCGTGAAGCTGCCCACCGCGATACGACGCGAGCTGTCCGCATTCTGCCAGCCGTACGACGCCAGGCCTTCCGCCCACCACTGCTTGTCGTTGAAGTAGAGCGCATGCAGGCCGATCGCCGCCTGATCGACATCGGTGTAATCGCCGCGACGATCCGCCTCGGTACGCGAGTTGGCGAAGTTGGCATGCACACCCAGGCGCAGGTCCGGCGTGACCGGCGCGTCCGTGCCGATGATGACGCCATGGATGCGGTAGTCGGTCTTTGCGACGTCGACGCTGTGGTCGAAGCTGCTGCTCGAGGTGTACGGTTCCGCCCAGACCGCCGGACCCGGCTCGCCGGTGTCACGCTGCAGCTTGAGACGATAAAACAGCGTGTCCTGATACTGGCTCTGCCCGGAGAGCTCGGCATTGGCCGCCGACGCGTACGTTTCACCGGTCAGCGAATCGAAGGCGCGGTAGACCTGCTCCGAGGTCAGACCACGCGCATTGCCCAGCAGGGTCGGCAGCGGGTCGCCCCCCGAGACAGCGATGCGCTGCAGTACCGAGGCCATGTCGCCCTGATTGGCGTTGAGGCCGGGGAACTGGTCGAAGCCGATACCGCCCGCGCCGAGACCGCTGCCCGCCTGGCTGTACGTCAGGACGAGGTCATTGCCTTCGGTCGCCAGATTCGTGTCGAGGAACGGGAAGGGACTGGTCGGCACGTTGCTGTACGCGCCGTTGATGCCGTTGGTCGTCCGCAGGATCGTGAAGCGGCTCACCGGCCTGAAGGTGGTGCTCGTCGGCGTGACCGCCAACGTGCCGCCAACGGTGGCCGCGCCATTGACGTTGATGGTGTCGCTCGTATTGCCGGTGCCCGTGCGGATCTGCGTGGTGGAACCGTTGCCAAGCGTCAGGTCGCCCGTCGTGAGCACGGTACCCGGCGCCCCGGTGCCGCCGGCCGCGCCGGTCGCACCCGGAATGCCGCTCGGCGCGATCGTGCCATCGACCACCACGGGGCCCGTCACCGTACCGCCGCCGACGATGCCGCCGCCGGGGGTCACGGTCGCCGGTCCGCCCAGCGTGCCACTGACTACGATGTTGCCGCCGACGGTGGTGCCACCCGGGAAGGTCGCGGTCGTACCGCTGGCGATCGTGAGCGTGCCGGCACCGACGTTGAGGTTGTCGATGTGGGTGATCGAGCCGCCCGGCAAGCTGGCCTCGCCGCTACCCGTGATGTTGACCGTACTACCCGGCCCCGTCCCGTTGACCGTACCCGTGACACCCGGCAGCTGGCCGTAGGAGATATCGATCGTGCTGTTGCCACCCAGGTTGACGGTGCCGGCGATCGGGCCGGTCACCGTGACGACGTTGCCGGTACCGTCGAGACTGGCCGTGCCGTCCGAGCCGACGGCGACGCCACCGGTGTACGGGTTGCTGGCATTGAGGATGCCGCCATTGACCGTCAGACCACCGGTGAAACCGGCCAGCGATCCGCCAAGATTGAGGGTACCGGTGCCCTCCTTGTCGAGGCCGCCGGTGCCGCTGAGCGTGCCGTTCAAGGTGAGGTCGGCGGGACCCTGCACGGTCACGCCGTTTCCACCGACCGTGACGTCGTTGCCGAGCGTTACCGCGGTACTCGCTTCAAGAGCGGCGCCGTCGATGTCGAGACCGCCCGTACCCAGCGCGGTGTCGCTGCCGACGACGAGCGTGCCGCCGTCGACCGTGGTGCCGCCGGTGTAGCTGTTGTTGCCGTTCACGGCCAGACGGATCACGCCGTGCTTGATCAGGCTACCGGCGCCGGAGATCGCACCGTTGAGCGTCAGTTTGTTGCTGCCCGGCAGGGTCAGTGCGGCGTTGAGTGCGAGGTCGTTCGCCAGCGTGGTGGCTGCCGTCGCATCCAGCGTGGTCGCGCCGTTGACGGTCAGCGCGCCCGTGCCCAGCGCCGCGTCGTTGCCGACGCTCAGGCCACCGGCGTTGAGGGTCACGCCGCCACTGAAGGTGTTGGCGGCGCTGAGGGTGAGCGTGCCCGTGCCGTCTTTCACCAGCCCGCCCGTACCGTTGACCGTGCCATTGACGAGCGAGTCCGCAGCACCGGCGAGCGTAAGCAGGTTGCCACCGAGACCGACCGTGCTGCCCGCCACCGCGTCGAGGGAAGCGATCGTCTGGTCGCCGCCCGCCGAGATGTCGAACGTGCCGGTACCGGCCAGAGTCACCGCGCCGGTGGGAGACAGGCTGCCACCGGCGCCGATCGCCAGCGTGCCTCCGTTGATCGTCGTGCCTCCGGTGTAGCTACTGGCGCCCGTAAGCGTCAGCGTCGCGGCGCCGTTCTTGGTCAGGCTCCCCGCACCCGATATCGCGCCGCCAAGCGTCAGGTCGTTGCTGCCGGGCACGGTCAGGCCGGCGTTGAGTGCGATGTCGTTCGCCAGCGTGACCGGCGAGCTGGCGTCCAGTGTTCCCGCACCGGCCACCGTCAGCACGCCCGTGCCGAGGGCGGCGTTATCGCCGACCACGAGACCGCCCGCGTTGAGGGTGACACCGCCGCTGAAGGTATTCGCGCCGGCCAGCGTCTGCGACCCCGGGCCGTCCTTGATCAGGGCGCCCGCGCCCGAGATGACGCCGTCATAGGTGCCGTTGCCGACGCCGTTGAGTGTCAGCGTGTTGCCGCCGAGCGTGACGGCGCTGCCGGCAACGCCGTTGAGTACGCCGATCGCCTGATTGCCGCCGGTCGAGATATCGAAACCTGTGCCTGCCGCCGTGAGCGTCACGGCGCCCGTGGGCGACAGGCTGCCACCCGCGCCGATGGCGAGGATCCCCGCATTGATCGTGGTACCGCCGGTATACGTGTTCGTACCCGTCAGCGTTTCGATGCCGGTGCCTTCCTTGATCAGCCCACCGGTGCCGCCGATGCTGCCGCTGAACGTGCCGCCCGTGGGGCCGCCGACCACCAGCGAGTTGCCGCCGAGGTTGACGGTACCGTCGCCGACCAGCGTGCCGAAGCTCTGCGTGCCGTTGCCGGCCGAGAGATCGAACGTGGCGCCGGTGGCGAGATTCACCGTGCCGCTGCTCAGCAGGCTCGCACCCGCACCCAGCGCCAGCGTGCCGGCGTTGATGAAGGTGCCGCCCGAGTATGTGTTCGTGCCGTTCAGCGTGAGCGTCGCCGCGCCGTCCTTGGTCAGACCGCCGGCACCCGAGATGGCACCGTTGAGCGTGAGGTCGTTGGTGCCCAGCACTGCGAGCCCGGCGTTGAGGATCACGTCGTTCGCGAGCGTGGTGGCGACCGACGCATCGAGGGTCGATGCACCGCCCACGGTCAGCGCCCCCGTGCCCAGCGCGGCGTCGTTGCCGACGACCAGGCCGCCCGCGTTGAGCGTCACGCCGCCGGTGAACGCGCTCGCACCATTGAGCGTCTGCACGCCCGCGCCGTTCTTCACCAGGCCGCCACTGCCACCGATGCTGCCGTTGAAGGTCGCATCCGTCGCACCGCCGAGCGCCAGCGCGTTGCCGCCGAGCGACACCGCGCTTCCCGCGACGCCGGTAAGCGAACCGATCGACTGGTTGCCGGCCGCCGAAATATCGAACGTACCCGTGCCAGCCAGATTCACCGCACCGGTCGACGCAAGGCTGCCACCGGCGCCGATGGCCAGCGTGCCCGAGTTGATGGTCGTGCCGCCGGTGAAGGTGTTTGCGCCCGTCAGGGTCAGCGTCGAGGCGCCGTCCTTGATGATGCCGCCCGCACCCGACACCGCACCGCTCAGCGTCAGCGCGTTGCTGCTCAGCAGATCGAGGTTCACGCCGGACGCGAGGGTGATGCTGTTGCCGACATTGAGGGCGGCCGTCGTGTCGAGCGACGCATTGCCGCCGACCGACAGGGCACCGGTGCCGAGCGCATTGTCGTTACCCAGCACCAGGCCTCCCGCATTGAGCGCGACGCCGCCACTGAAGGCGCTCGCGCCGCCGAGCGCCTGGATGCCCGCACCGTTCTTGATGACGCTGCCGGTGCCCGCGATGAGACCGTCGTACACGCTGTTGCCGACACCACCCAGGGTGAGCGCATTGCCACCCAGCGTCACCGTGCTGCCCGCGACGCCGTTGAGCAGACCGATGGCCTGGTTACCGCCCGCCGACATGTCGAATCCCGTACCCGGCGCCGCGAGATTCACCGCACCGGTAGCAGCCAGGCTGCCGCCTGCACCGATCGCCAGCGTGCCGGCGTTGATCAGCGTGCCTCCGGTGAACGTGTTGGTACCAGTGAGGGTTTCGGTGCCGGTGCCTTCCTTGATCAGACCGCCGGTGCCCGCGATCGAACCGGCGAAGACGCCGTTGGTCGGGCCCCCGACGGTCAGCGAGTTCGCACCGAGGTTGACGGTACCGCCGCCGGTGAGCGTGCCGAACGTCTGCGTGCCGTTGCCTGCCGAGAGATCGAACGTGGCGCCCGTCGCCAGATTGACGATGCCGGTGCTCGCCAGGCTGGCGCCCGCACCGAGCGCCAGCGTGCCGGCGTTGATGTTGGTGCCGCCGGTGTACGCGTTGCTGCCGTTCAACGTCAGGAGTGCCGCGCCGTCCTTGGTCAGGCCGCCGGTGCCCGCGATGTTGCCGTTGAGGGTGAGTGCGTTGCTGCCGAGCACGGTGAGGCCGGCGTTGAGCGCGATCGCATTGGCCAGGGCGACCGGGCCGCTCGCATCGAGCGTGGTCGCGCCGCCGATGGTCAGCGTGCCGCTGCCGAGCGCCGCATCGTTTCCGACGATCAGGCCACCGGCGTTGACGGTCAGGCCGCCGCCGAAGGTGCTGGCACCGCCGAGCGTCTGCACGCCCGCGCCCGCCTTGATCAGTGCGCCGTTACCGGTGAGCGAGCCGTTGAAGATCTGGTCGGTCCCGTTACCGAACGTAAGTGCGTTACCGCCGAGCGCGATCGTCGTGCCGGCCGTGCCGGACAGCGCGCCGATGGTCTGATTGCCCGCGCCTGAGATGTCGAAGCCGGCTCCCGCATTGGCCAGCGTGACGCCACCGGTCGCGGCGAGGCTGCCACCTGCGCCGAGCGCGAGTGTGCCCGCGTTGATCGTCGTACCGCCGGTGTACGTGTTTGCGCCGGACAGCGTCAGCGTCGCGGCGCCGTTCTTGGTCAGGGCGCCCGCGCCCGACAATGCGCCAGCCAGCGTGAGTGCCTGGCTGCCCTGCACGCTCAGGCTCGCACCGGCGGCGAGGCCGACGTTGTTGAGGACGTTGATCGGCGCACTCGCATCGAGCGACGCATCGGCACCCACGTTCAGCGCGCCGGTACCGAGCGCACCGCTGTTGCCGAGCAGCAGCCCGCCACCGTTGAGGTTCACACCGCCGCTGAAGGTATTGGCACCACCCAGAGTGAGCACCGATGTCCCATTCTTGGTCAGGCTTCCCGTGCCTGACACCGTGCCGCCCAGAGCGAGATCCTGGCTGCCGAGAACGCTGAGTGCACTGCCCGCACCGAGGTTGACCGCATTGCCGAGGCTGATCGCGGCGCTGTTATCCAGCGACACCGCGCCGCCGATGTTCAGCGCGCCCGTACCGATGGCGCCACTGTTGCCGAGCACGAGACCGCCCGTATTCACGGTTAGTCCGCCGCTGAAGGTATTCGCACCATTCAGCGTGAGCACCGACGCCCCGTTCTTGATCAGGCTGCCCGCACCGGCCACCGCACCGTTGAGCGTGACCGCCTGGCTGCCGACGAGCGTGAGCGCGGTGCCTGCACCGAGGTTCACGGCATTGCCGAGGTTGAGCGCCGTCGTGCTGTCGAGCGACCCGGTGCCGCCGACGTTGAGCGCACCGGTGCCGAGTGCGCCCGCGTTGCCCAGCAGCAGGCTGCCGGCATTGAGGTTCACGCCACCGGTAAAGGTGTTCGCGCCGTTGAGGGTCAGCTGTGACCCGCCGTTCTTGATCAGACCGCCGGCACCCGTGACGACACCGCCCAGTACGAGATTCTGCGCACCGGGCAGGACGAGCGATCCACCCGCGAGGTTGACGTTGTTGGCAAGGTTCAGCGCCGCCGTACCGTCGAGCGTGCTGGCACCGTTGACCGTGAGGTCACCCGTGCCCAGCGCGCCGCTGTTGCCGAGCAGCAGGCCACCGGCATTGAGGCTCACGCCACCGGTGAAGGTGTTCGCGCCGCTGAGGGTCTGAATACCCGCGGCCGCCTTGACCAGCGAACCCGTACCGCCGATGACGCCGGCGTAAGTCTGGTTGGTCGCGTCGCCGAAGGTCAGCGCGTTGCCACCCAGCGAAATCGTGGTGCCGGGCACACCCGACAGCGCGCCGATCGTCTGGTTGCCTGCCGCCGCGATGTCGAAGCTCGCGCCGGTTCCGCTCAGATTCACCGCGCCCGTCGCGGCGAGCGAGGCACCGGCACCAAGCGCCACGGTGCCCGCGCCGATGTTGAGGCCGCCGGTGAAGGTGTTCGCACCGCCGAGCGTCAGCGTCGTGGACGCGCCGCTCTTGATCAGGCTCCCCGCGCCGGTGATCGGACCGTTGAAGGTCAGCGGCTGGCCGCCGAGCACGTTCAACGCGGCACCGGATGCCAGATTCACCCCGTTGGCGAGAGTCAGCGCAACGTTGTTGCCATCGATCGTGGTCGATGCCGCGACGTTGAGCGCGCCCGTGCCGAGTGCGCTGTCGTTGCCGAGCAACAACGCGCCACCATTGACGGTGAGGCCGCCGCTGAACGTGTTCGCCCCAGTCAACGTGAGCGATGACGCGCCGGTCTTCACCACGTTGCCGGTGCCGGCGATGACGCCGCCGAAAGCAAGCGGCTGCCCGCCGAGCAGGTTGAGCGTGCCGCCCGTACCGAGGTTCACGTTGTTGGCCAGCGCGAGCGGTGCCGTGCCGTCGAGCGTGACGTTCGCGCCGACGCCAAGCGCGCCGGTACCAAGCGCGCCGTTGTTGCCGAGCAGCAGGCCACCGCCATTGAGCGCGACACCACCGTTGAAGGTGTTCGCGCCGGAAAGCGTCTGCACGCCGGTGCCGACCTTGACGATGCCGCCGGTGCCGGTGATCAGGCCCGCGTAACTCGTGCTGGTGTTGAGCCCGCCGGTCGTGAGCGTCGTCGCGCCGAGGTTGACGGTGCCACCGAGGCCGGCCAGCGAGCCGATCGTCTGGCTGGCACCCGCGGAGAGATCGAGCGTGCCGCCCGGCGACAGCGTGATCACCTGCGTCGGCATCAACATGCCGCCCGCACCGACGGCGAGCGAGCCGCCAGTGATCGAGAACGTGCCAGAGAGTGTATTGACGGCACCGAGCGTGAGCACACCCGTGCCCGCCTTGGTTACGTTGCCCGCGCCGGACAGGGCGCCGTTGAGGGTCAGGTTCTGCGTTCCGTTGATGGTGAGCGTGTTGCCGGCGCCTACCGCGATAGCGTTGCCGCTCGAAAGCGTGGTCGCATTCAGGGCGGTGATCGTCGTGGCGGCGCCCGTCACGTTGACCGCGCCGGTACCCAGCGCACCGTTACCCGAAAGCAGCAGACTGCCCGCGGCGAGCGTGGTACCGCCTGTCCACGTGTTGCCGGCCGCCAGCGTCAGGGCGCCTGTGCCCGTCTTCGTCAGAGGACCCGAGCCCGACACGGCACCGCTCAGACCGAGATTGTTCGTACCGGCGACGATAAGGCCCGTACCGGCCTGAATATTGAATGCCGTGGTAACGCCGAGCCCGTTCGTCGCGGCCTGGATAGTGCCGCCCGAGACGTTCGCGCTGTCGCCCAGATTGGCGGGATCGGCGAGGATCGCCGTACCCCCCGTCATGGTGGTTGCGTTGGCCAGGCGGCCGGAGAGGTTCCAGGTGCCGCTGCTGATCGC
The DNA here is from genome assembly GCF_900167995.1 of Luteibacter sp. 22Crub2.1. Lineage (NCBI taxonomy): Bacteria > Pseudomonadati > Pseudomonadota > Gammaproteobacteria > Lysobacterales > Rhodanobacteraceae > Luteibacter > Luteibacter sp. 22Crub2.1. The sequence continues at coordinate 56,380 of NZ_FUYT01000006.1, read as the reverse complement.
CAGATTTTCGAAGTTGATGTACTGCGCCGCCGAAGCGCTGCTGGTGCCGTTACCCGCCGCGCTCTTCAGCGTCAGCGTGTCCGTGCCCGTGCCGCCATCGACGATGCCGGCGGCGGCGAAGTTGAGCACCCCCACGCCAAGCAGATCGCCGATGGATGCGGCCACGCCCGTACCCGTGCTGCTGACGACGGACCCCGTATCGGCAACGAAGGTGTCGTTGCCCTGGCCCATGTAGACGCTGCCGGTGATGGTGCCATTGTTGGTCAGGGAGTTGCTGGTGCCATGCAGACTGATGCGGCCCTGCACCGTGCCCGTCGCACCGTTGGTCATGACGGTGTTGCCCAGGCCGGACGCGACGATCGCAGGTGCGTCGGCGGCAAGCACCGCCACGCCGACGAGGGGCTTGCCACCGATAAAGCCGTTGTTGGTAAGCGTCGTCGTGCCACCCGCGCCATTGCGGATGTCGAGCGCCACGCCACCGAGATCGCCGATCGTGACCGACGCCAGGCCGATGGTGCCGTACAGGCTGGCGCCCGCGTTGTTCGTGATGACGTGGTTGCTCGCGTTCGCATTACCGACGACCGTGCCTTCCGACAGCAATGTCAGAAGACCCAGCAGCGAGGGGTCGATGCTTCCCGAGTTATTGAGGGTGACGTTGTTACCCGACAAAGTCATCGCCGTACCGAGGCCGAGTGCCGATGCGATGCGCCCGTCGCTCGTGACGTTAACGGTGAGGTTGTTCGCGTTCGTGCTGAAAGGGTTGCCGACCAGCGTTCCGCCGGAACAGGTGATGGTCGAGCCGTTGGCCGGAGCGATGGGTGCACAGTCGGCGATGGCCTGCTGGCTGACGAGACCGAACAGGGTCGAGGCAAAGGTGAGGTAGATACCCCTGCTCAGCGACGTGCGGCGGATGTTTCCCATGTGACGCTTGCTCATAACGCTCCCCGGTCCGCACGGCGTGTTCCCTGACCGGGAAATATCGGCCGCACTTCAGCCGCGGCGCCGGAAAATCCGTGCCGCAAATAGACGTCTGATTGGTGACGCCGATGAGCCTGACGGAATCAGGCCCTTGGTATTCGGCGCAAGCCTAAGCGAGGGTCGTGAGGGGTCTATGCACAAATCTGGCGATGCATTTCCGCGACCTTTCCAGAAAGCGAAAACGTCGCTCGCGGAATTCGTGCACATCTACAAATACGGCATGAAAAGACGACCTGATGTCGTCAGAAACCAGGTAGAGATACTTAAGGAATCTCAGTGTTCACGCCATTTCCGTATTTCATCGTGGCGATTTAACAAACGTCTCGACGGCCCTGCGGCGATCTCTTGACGCGTGGACCGCGAATGCACCGTTGCCGAATATCACTTGCGATTTCGCCCATCATTTTCTTCGCGCGCCGAATGTGCATAGGCATTAGCGGCAAGCGAAGCGTTTTATCGTCGTTCCGCCCCGTCCGCCGACGGCAGAAACCGCACGATGCATGTCGATTCTCCAAGCCAGCGGACAGGGCGCGCTGTACCGTGGGCCTCTTCTCCAGGGAGCATCCCATGTTCGTCATCCGCCACGCGTCCGAGCGCGGCCACGCCAATCACGGCTGGCTCGATTCCCACCATAGCTTCTCGTTCGCCGACTACCGCGACGAAGACCATGTGCACTTCGGTCCGCTGCGCGTCATCAATGAAGACCGGGTCGCGGCCGGTGCCGGCTTCGGCACGCATTCGCACCGCGATATGGAAATCATCAGCTACGTGCTCGAAGGCGAGCTGGCCCATAAGGATTCGATGGGCAACGCTGTCGTCATCCGGCCGGGCGAAGTGCAGCGGATGAGCGCCGGTCATGGCGTCACGCATTCCGAAGAGAACCATGCCCAGACGGTCACGCACTTTCTGCAGATCTGGATCATTCCGAACCAGCTGAACCTCAAACCGGGCTACGAGCAGACATTCTTCCCGGATGACGAGAAGCGCGGCAAGCTTCGTCTCGTCGCCAGTCAGAGCGGTGAGCACGGGTCGGTGACGGTGCATCAGGATGTGCGGATCTATGCGGGATTGTTCGGTCCCGACGAAACCGCCCACCACAACGTCGACTTCGAGCGCCTGATCTACGTACACGTGGTGCGTGGGACGGTACACGTGAACGGGCATCCGCTGTCCGCCGGCGATGCGGCGAAGATCACGGAGGAGTCGCGCGTGGTGCTCTCGGATGGTGTGGACGCTGAGGTGCTGTTGTTCGATATGGCGGAGCTGGAACCGCCTCGCTAACGGTTCGGGCGGCGGCGTCTTCAGAAGACGCCGCCAATGGATGGACCGAGTCGCACATTCGCGCCATGACGATGCCGTTTGAGGTATCAAGATATCCATAGGCGGTCTTGCCGTCGACACGGATCATGTGCTTTGAATACAACGTTCGATGTCGCCATCGTCGGAGCCGGTGCGGCCGGCATCGCCGCAGCGGGCAAGCTCGCCGGGTCAGGCCTGAACACGATACTGCTGGAGGCATCGTCACGCATCGGCGGGCGCGCCTGGACCGTCGAACTCGACGGCATGGCCCTCGATCTGGGCTGTGGCTGGCTGCACTCGGCCGACCGTAACCCGTGGACGCGGATTGCGGAGCAGACCGGCTTTGAGATCGACCGGCGTAACCCGCCCTGGGGGCGCTCCGTTCCGCGTCCTGGATTCTCAATCGAAGAGCAAGCCGCGGCGGGCGAGGCCTATGACCGCTGGCACGAGCGGATGCTTACGATGCCTTTGCCGAGCGATATCGCTGCGAACCATCTCGTACCGGGGGATCGATGGAACCCTTACCTTCAGGCGTTGAGCGGGTTCATCAACGGGACGGCGCTGGAGCACTTGTCGATTCAGGACTACGCCAACTACGAGGCGGTCGCCACAGAGGAGAACTGGCGGCCGTTGAGGGGCTATGGCACGCTGATCGCTTCCCACCTTCCCCCTGAAACCGTGTGCATGCTCGTTACGCCGCTCGAGCGACTGACCTTGTCGGCCAGGGGCGGCGTGACGCTGGCGACATCTCGCTGCGAATTGCATGCGAGAACGGTGATCCTGACCGTATCGTCCAACGTGCTGGCTGGTGGGACGATGCAGCTTCCCGACGAACTTGAGCCGTGGCGCGAGGCGGCAGGTCGGCTTCCGCTGGGCTACGACGAGAAGCTCTTTCTGCATATCGTGGATGAAGCGACTTTTCCGAAGGAGCTTCACGCCATCGGGAACCCGTACGATGAGGCGACCGTGGCCTATCACATTCGCCCGCTTGGTCGCCCCATGATCGAATGTTTTCTCGGTGGCGTCAGCGCGAAACTTCTCGCCGACGGTGGGCCCGTAGCGGCTTACGAACACATCATGACGGAACTCACGGGCTTATTCGGTGCGAAAGCCCGGAGCGGCCTGCGCTTCCTGACGACATCGCAGTGGCGCCACGACACGCGCGTCGGCGGCGCTTATAGCCATGCCTTGCCGGGATACTCTTCCGCACGGCGCACGCTCGCGGCTCCCTTCGAGAACCGCATCTTCTTCGCGGGTGAGGCGACGCATGAGAGCGCGTTTTCCACCGCGCATGGTGCGTATGCGAGTGGCATCCGCGCGGCGGAGGAAGCGATCGCCGCGATCGCCGTTGCTAGCCGATGATTTCGCCGTCCTCTTTCACAAAGGGCGTGTCTAAGGGGGGAATGATCTGCAGCACGATTTCGGACGGACGACAGAGGCGCGTGCCGATATCCGTCACCACGAACGGCCGGTTGATCAGGATGGGATGCGCGAGCATCGCCGCGATCAGCGCCTCGTCGCTTATCGACGCGCATCCCAACCCAAGCTCATCGAACGGGGTGCCTTTTTCGCGTATCGCCTGACGAGGGGTCAGGCCCGCATCGGAGAACAGTCGTCGCAGGGTCGCTTCATCGGGTGGCGTCGTAAGGTACTCGATGATGGTCGGTTCGATACCGGCGTGTCGCAGAATCGCGAGCGTGTTGCGGGACGTGCCGCAACGGGGATTGTGATAGATCGTTGCGCGCATGGTCAGGCCCTGGGGAAGATCGCGAAGCGTCGAGGCATGCGATCTTACCTGTCAGACGAGCTCAGCCACCGGCGTATCGCCGTCGATGAAGCGGATCGTCTTCCGTACCGATGTGTCGCTATGAAGCGCTCGTTCGATCACGGCGGCCACATTGGCTCGGGACGTCGCATTGTCGCCATCGTACGTGGGCTCAACGACTGTGATGTTTTCAGAGGCGGCATCGAGTGTGAGCGCGCCGGGGCCCAGGATCGTCCACTGCAGCGGGCTGTCCCGCAGATGCTCGTCCGCGGCCGCCTTCGCCGTCGCGTACGCGTAGAAACCGTTCTCCGGGTCGACATCGTCCGTTCCCGCACCGATATACGACACCATGACGAACCGGGCGACATCGGCCAGGGAGGCAGCGTCGATGGTTCGGATCGCGGCATCGCGGTCGACCGCATAGGTTCGACCCGGATTGCCGCCGCCCGCGCCTGCGGACCAAACCACCGCATCAAAGCCGCGGAGCATCCCGGCGATCGCTTCCGCGTCGGCGTGTTCGATATCGAAGACCGACGGCTCAGCGCCTGCCTTCGACACATCCGGCCCATGCGCAGGATTGCGGATAATCGCCCGGACCTCGTGGTTGGCGGCCACGAGACGGGGGATCAGTTCGAGCGCGACCTTACCGTGACCGCCGATGATGACAATTCGGGACATTGTTGAGCTCCATGCCTGGGGTGCCCCGAAACATAACCAACCACATGTTGGATTTCTGTGGTCGTTACGCATCGGCACGCAGTGGGGACGCGATGCTAACGCAGTCCGAACAGCTTCATAATCCTTACTACACGGACGGTGGGCTTTTGCCCGCCGTCCTTGAATTCCGCGTTCAGGGCCATGCCCATCAGCGGACGTGACACGAGGTAATCGGCGGCCACGTCCGCAAAGAACGCGGGATCAGGGATGACCAGATGTTTCTTCGTGACCTGAGCTTTGAGCCACTGGGTAAGGCGCGCACGCAGGTGGATGTTTCCGAGAGCGAAGTAATCCCGGGTCGCATCGGGGAAGCTCTTGCGCTCGTCGATGACGAGACGGAACAGGTTCACAGCCGTCGCCGTATGCGCGGCCTTGATCCAGCTCAGGAGGAACAGCTCGAGCAGGTCAGTCGCCTCGGTCGTCGAACTCACCTTCGCATCGAGCAGGTCGAGCGCCTTCAGCGCGACGCGCTCGATGATCTTCTCGATCAGTACGGCCTTGCTGCCGACCAGACCATAAACAGTGCGCTTTGACATGCCAGCCTGCTTCGCGACCTCAGCCATGCTGTGCGCGTCGAGTTCATGCTGCGCAAGAAGCTGCTCCGCCGCGACGAGGATGCGTTCCATCTGCTCGTCCGACGTATGCACGGGCGGACGACCGCGCGTCCTGGCTGGCTTGGTTGATGGCACGGTCGCTCCTGCATCGCGTGAGATGGAAAGATCCATCGGACAGCATAACTTGAGATTTAGGAAACTGCACGGTACCCTATGTGGAGATCGTCGTCCCGATCCTTCCCGAAAGCCCGTCACGCCAGTGACCCGAAGGTGCGCATCGCGCGTCCCTGATGGCCCGCGTCGTCCTTTCCCGAACGGGACGGCGCCACCCCATTTCCCTTCCATCGGGTCACTTATTCCATCCTCGGGCGTGTCATGAAGAAATCACTGGCGTCGGGCCTAAGGGTCGCGACAGGCGTTGTGTTCGTGCTGCTTGGCCTTGCCAGCGGCATCGGTGGCGGCATCCTTGCCGGCTACGGCGGCTCCCTTTACTACCTGATCATGGGCGTCGCCGCACTGGTGTGCGCGGTGCTCATCTTCGCGCGGCGTCGCGAAGTACTCGCGTTGTTCGCAGTCATGCTGGCGGGCAGCCTGATCTGGTCGGTCTGCGAAGTCCGCCTCGACTGGTGGCAGCTGCTGCCGCGCATGGACCTCTGGTTCGCGCTGGGTGTCTGGCTGCTGTTGCCCTTCATCGTTGGCGGCCTGACCAGGGGCGCGAACCTGCGTGCCGGTCGCATCGGCCTTGCGGTGGCGATGGTGGCGACCGTGGCGGTCGGTATCGCATCGGCATTCACCAATTACACCGATCTGTCAGGTGTCGCGGCGGGTGAGCCGATGGCTGGCCAGGCGCCGGACCCGGCGTCGCAGGCAGCGAAGGACTGGCGCGCCTATGGCTCGACCGGCGAAGGCACGCGCTACGCGCCGGCCACGCAGATCACGCCCGGGAACGTGGCCAACCTGAAACCCGCGTGGACGTTCCATACCGGCGACTTCAAGGGCCCGGACGACCCGGTGGAAATCGCCAACGAGGTCACCCCGCTCAAGGTCAACGGCAAGCTGTACATCTGCACGCCGCACAACATCGTCATCGCGCTCGACCCGGACACCGGCAAGGAGCTGTGGCGCTTCGATCCGAAGATCAACCGCGACGCGTCGACCTATCAGCACATGATCTGCCGTGGCGTCAGCTACTGGGACGTGCACGATCAGGTCGCCGCCAACGCCGCCGGTGACACCACCGCGCCGACCACGCCCGCCGATGTGGCCGGCTCGCCGGATTCGATCGAATGCCCGCGCCGCATCTTCGCGCCGACGATGGACGCCACGATGATCGCGCTGAACGCCGACACCGGCGAGCTCTGCAAGTCCTTCGGCGAAAACGGCGTCATCGGCCTGACCCACGGCATGAGCATGAAGAAGCGCGGCTTCCTGATGCCGACCTCGCCGCCCACGGTGTCCGCCCATGTGCTGGTGGTTGCCGCAAGCGTCACGGACAACGCGTCGACGAACGAGCCGTCCGGCGTGATCCGTGGCTACGACACCATCACCGGCAAGCTGGTCTGGAACTGGGACGCCTCGCGTCCGGACGAGACCACCCCGCTGCCGGAAGGCCAGACCTACGTTCCCAACTCGCCGAATTCGTGGGGCGTATCCAGCGTCGACGAGAAGCTGGGCATGGTCTACATCCCGATGGGTAACGAGACGCCCGATACCTGGGGCGGCAAGCGCAACCCGTATGGCGAGAAGTACAACAGCGCCATCGTCGCGCTCGACCTGGCGACGGGTAAGGTGCGCTGGGTCTACCAGACCGTGCATCACGATATCTGGGACATGGACATCGGTGGTCAGCCGTCGCTGGTCGATATCGATACGCCGAACGGCAAGGTGCCCTCGGTGGTCGCCACGACCAAGCGCGGCGACATCTACGTGATCGACCGTCGTGACGGCAAGCTCGTGGTGCCGGCACCCGAGCGTCCCGTGCCGCAGGATAACGTCGCGGCAGGCGATCACGTGTCGCCGACGCAGCCGTTCTCGGCGCTGACCTTCCTGCCCGACCGCAACATCACCGAAGCGGACATGTGGGGCACGAACCCGATCGACCAGATGATGTGCCGCATCACCTTCAAGTCGCGTCGTTACGAAGGTCCGTTCACGCCGCAGACCGCCGGCCGTGGCGCGATCATTTCCCCGGGACCGCTCGGTATCTTTGAGTGGGGCGGCGCGACGATCGACCCGGTTCGCCAGCTGATGATCCTCAACCCGGATTACATGGGCTTCCTCGAGCGCCTGGTACCGCGTGCCGAAGCCGATGCGGAAGCCGGTGGCACCAAGGGCAACGAGATGGGTCTGCAGATGCAGACCGGTGCCCCGTTCGCGGTGGAGATCAAGGCCTTCCTGTCGCCGCTCGGCTTCCCGTGCCAGGCACCGCCGTGGGGCTATGTGGCCGCGGTCGACCTGCGCACCATGAAGAAGGTCTGGATGCACAAGAACGGTACGACGCGTGACAGCGCCCCGGTGCCGATCGCGTTGCCGCTGGGTGTTCCGAGCCTGGGTGGCATGGTTACCACCGGTGGTGGCGTCGCCTTCCTCGGCAGCACGCTCGACTACTACCTGCGCGCGTTCGACGTGCGTGACGGCAAGCTGCTGTGGGAAGGTCGTCTGCCGTTCGGCGGCCAGGCCACCCCGATGAGCTACGTCTCGGATACCACCGGTCGTCAGTACGTGGTGGTGATGGCCGGTGGCCATGGCTCGCTGGGCACGAAGATGGGTGACACGCTGGTGGCGTTCGCGCTGCCGGAAAACACGGCCGGCGCCAAGCCCGCGCCGTCGAAGTAAGCTCGCGACGGTCGGGGCCACCGGGCCCCGACCGCCGTCTCACGACGACCGATAGCGGATAGTCACGCGCCAGCCGTAGCCCGCACCGATCGGATCAGTCGGCGGGCTTCAGAAGCCCCCGCCGCGCCACTCCCCAAGAAACTGGCCCATCTGGGTGCCCGTCGTGTCCTCACCGTCGAAGCCGGCCGTTGCCAGCGCCAGGGCGAAGTAACCCAGCGATGATTTCACCTTTTCGTTGCTCAGACGGTAATGCTCTTTCAGCGCCGCATCGATGCAATCGTCGAGGTAACCGACAGCCGTCTGGACAGGGCCTTTATGGCGCCCGTGGTTGCTGTAAATCCCCTCTTCGATGGCGAGGTGTATGGCACGGCGATCGTTACGATAGCCTTCGACCTCTTCGGCCGTTGCCGCGGTTGCCGTCGTGGCCGCTTTCTTGAGCTCTTCACCGGCGTGCGCAAGTCCGGCCGTGGGTTTGCCTCCCCAATAACCCAGCAGGTTCTCCAACATGTTCGTTTCTCCTCGATGGTAAGTGGACCGGCATCTGTCACGCGCCGGCATGACCATCGTGTCCATCCGTCTGTCGGAGGACTATCGGGAAAAGACTGAATCTGAAAAAGCACGGCGCTGTGATGGACCGTGTTTTGGGGAATGCGCGGGAAGCGGGTGAAGCGTGGGGCTACGCATTCCGCCTGACGGTGAAGACGCACCAACGCCCGGCGCCCGCGCGATCAATGGGCGCTCTGCAGGCCCTTGAGCAACGCTTCGTGGAAACGCGCCGGCTCCTGCATCTGCGGCGCGTGCCCCGCGTCGGGAAACTCGACGAGCGTCGCGTGGGGCATCGCGGCCACGGCCTCTTTCGCGAGCTTCGGGTAATTACCGAGTGTGGGCCGCACGTCGGCCGGCGCGAAATCCTTCGCGATGGCGGTGACGTCCTTGTCGCCAATCATGAGCAGCGTGCGCGGCTGGAGGCGCGGAAGCTCGTAGACGACTGGCTCATTGAAAATCATGTCGTAGAGCAGCGCCGAGTTCCAGGCGACGAGGTCGCGTTGCGGCCCCCGGTACATGCCGGCAAGCATCTGCACGGAGGCCTCGTATTCGGGCTTCCACTGACCGGCGAAGTAGGTCGTTTTCTCGTAATTCCGGATACGATCGGCCGTCGTCTTCAGTTCGCGGTCGTACCACTGGTCCACGGACACCGGCGGTACGCCCTTGGCGCGCCAGTCTTCCAGACCGATGGGATCGACGAGCACGAGCTGCTCGACCTGATCGGGATAAATCAGCGCGTAGCGAATGCCCAGCATGCCGCCGGTCGAGTGACCCATGACGACGGCTTTGTCGATGTGCAGCGACTTCAGCAGGTCGTTCGTGTTGTGTGCGAGTTGCTGGAAGGTGAACTGATAGCTTTGCGGTTTGGATGATTTGCAGAAACCGATCTGATCCACGGCGATCACGCGATAGCCGGCGTGCGAGAGCACGTCGATGGTCGGAGCCCACGTGGCGGCACAGTAATTCTTGCCGTGAAGCAGGACGACCGTACGGCCGTTGGCCTTAGATCCCTTCGGGGCGACGTCCATATAGGCCATCTGCACGTCCTGACGCTGCGACGTGAAGCGGAACTGCGCGACAGGGTACGGATAATCGAAGCCCTGGAGTTCGCTGCCGTATACCGGGCCGTCTTCGGCGTGAAGCGACGGCGCCAGTACAAGGAGGGCCAGTGCGAGCGCGGTGACGACGGGACGTACGGGCGTGTTGCGATCGGTCTCATTCATGAAGCTAGCGTGCCATGAGAAGGGTGAAGGGCGCGACCGTCTCTTCCTGCCAGGAGGTGGTAGGCGCCTCATCGGTAGGCCCGATACCCGGGGCATCAGTCTGACCCGGGTTTCGACGGTTGCACGACGTCCCACGTCGCGCCCTCGTACGACGTTCCAGCGTCGGCCACCGCGAGAAGTAGCCTGCCCAGTTCGGTGCGGGAGACGCTTTGTCCCATACCCAGTTTTTTCGTCGACGCGCGAGAGAGCGTATGGGTTCCCTCAGCCAGCGCGTCGCTGAGGCGAGGCGCGCGCACGATGATGAAAGGCATGCCTGAGCGCCTCAAGGCTTCCTCCCGTTCGAGGATGTTGGCGCGCATACCGGGCTTCACCGTGTTCAACAGCTGCCATACCCACGACGATCGATTGGCACCGATGACCGATAGAAGTATGAAACGCCGGGCCCCACGCTTCAGGGCGGCTTCCATGGCGTGGACGCATCCATCGACCATCACGTGCCGGATGTCGCCTCTGGGCTTTCTGAATCCGTGGATGTCGACCGTAAAGAAGACCGTGTCGAGTTGCTCCGGCAACGCGATCTCAAGGGACTCGCGGTCACGCACGTCCGCGGCCACCGGCGCAACGTTGATGCTGGCTTCCATGGGACGCCGCGAAATGGCGGTGACGTGATCGCCACGTGCTGCCAGCCGTTGCGTGATGGCAAGACCGGTTCCGCTACTGGCTCCCACGACAGCGTAGCGTTTCATGCCGTCGCTCCCAGGCTGCGCAGCAACTCGTCATGTATGCCGGGCGTGCTGGCCACGAAACCACGCGAGCCGAGTCGCCAGCGACGTCCCTCCTCGTCGGTGACGAGACCTCCCGCTTCACGTACCAGAAGTGCGCCAGCGGCCAGCCCTGAAGCCACACCGGCATACTGCCAGAAGGCATCGAGTCTGCCCGAAGCGAGATCCAGGAGCTCGATCGTGGAGGGGACCGATGCTCGCACCAGAAGCGATGCGGTCAGCATGCGATGGAAGCTGTGCGCGGCGATGGCAAGCGTCTCCGCTGCCTCGAATGGCTGCGCCTGCGCCGTTGCGGCGATGGATGCCGTGAGTTCCTCCTTACCCGATACATGCAACGAGCGCTCACCGTCCGTCGCGCCCTCCCCGGCGACAGCCGTGAACAGCGAGCCGGACCGCGGGACATGCACCGCGGCCAGGACAGGCTCCCGGCCGCGAACCAGACAGGCGGTGACAGCCCACTCCTCCCGTCCGTGCACGTGGTTGATATTGCCCTCGACGGCGTCGATCACCCAGCCATAGGTGTCCTCGCTCACAGGCAAGGGAGCATCATCGGCGAGCAGAGTACTTCCCGGCACCGCGGCCAGAAGGGCCGACTCGAGCGGCCCCTTCACCGCGAGCTCGTTGTCCGCCATAGCTTGCAGGAAGCCTGCCGCCGTAGAGGGTCGGGCATCGGCGCTAAAGCGATCGAGAAGAGCGACACCTGCCCTCTGCAGGGCGGCGCACGTGATGGTCATCAAGGATTCGGATAGCGACACAGGAAGGTTTCATGCACTGCGGAGTAGACCTTATGATGTGAGTCATCGCTCACCTTCTCTACTCGCATTCCCGATGCCAAAGCATGCTCGCGACGCGTCGTCACAGCCCCGGAAAAAACCGCTTCAGGCGCGTTCCATCGTCACGGTCACGGCCATTCTCGACGCGGCGGCTCACATTCTGGAGTCAGCCGGGCCGTCGGCGTACTCGACCAACGCGGTGGCTGAGCGCGCCGGAGTAAGCATCGGGTCGCTGTACCAGTACTTTCCTACGAAGGACGCCGTCACGCGTGCGCTGATCGAGAGGGAAAGCCGTGCACTGTTCGCTGACCTGAGTCATGCCGTCTCGAAGGCGCATGGCGCGGAGGCGCTGAGGGCGATGATCGCCGTCGCCGTGCACCACCAGCTACGCCGGCCGTTGCTCGGCAGAATCCTCGATTTCGAGGAGGCCCGCCTCCCCATGCATCACGATATGGCGGCAGCGGGAAACGACGCGAGAGACCTGATCGTGCGCTGTCTCGGGGAGATGGGGGTCGAATCAGGCGATGCCGTCCAGCAAGCGGGCGACGTCATGTCGATCGCCAGAGGGATGGTCGATGGAGCTGGCCAGCGAAGCGAGATCGACGAAGCGGCGCTGAGGCCGCGGGTCGAGGCCGCAGTTTTCGGCTATCTGCGCGAGATGTCACGTATTCGTAGCCCGGGCGACGAACGGAACTGACCTCGCATCGGGGGAACGAGGCCGCGTCATATTCCCTCCGGGAGGACTTTTATGGTGCGTGTAAAATGCACGCAACAGGAGGCACGCCATGCCCACCACGAAGAAAGTGCCGGACATCCATATCGCCGGAGATCTGAAGGACCTCCATCGCTCCCTGATCTCGATCGTCAGTGTCATGAACCGGCCGCGAAACGACGAGCGGCTTATCGCCGAAGCGGGCGTACGGCTCGACCAGGCCCTGTTTCGTCTGCTCGTGGTGATCGAACGAGTCGGACCGATCGGCGTGGTCGATCTTGCGGACCGGCTGGGTCGCGACTACACCACGATCAGTCGACAGGTCAGCAAGCTGGAGCGCATGGAGCTGGTCATCCGAAACGAGAATGCGCAGGACCGGCGGATGCGGGAGGCCGTCGTGTCGGCGAAGGGCAAGGCGGTCACCGATCAGCTGGATCTGGCAAGAGAGCGCATGGGGCGTGAGATCTTCAAGGATTGGCCCTCTGACGATATCTCGGACCTGGTCCGCCTGATGCGCAGGTTTGCCGATGCGCTGGAAAGGGCGACAGAGGGTTAGCGCGCATTCGTCATGCGCAGACTCTCGCAGGAATTCCCCGCTACGATTTTCTGCTGACAGTTTCTGACACACCGCGGTGATATTCCTTGATGGGCGCACCTCCCGCGCCATCTCAAAGGAACAACCATGGCTTCGCTGTCGCAACCTGCGTTAGAGGCCTTCTTTGCCGAGAACGACGAATCGCCGGTCGTCATGTTGAATCTCATCCGGTTCGAGCCCGAGGGCGGCCGGGAGAGATACCTCGAGTACCTCGGTATGGCCAAGCCGATCCTCGCTCGATTCGGCGCAAAGATCGTGTTCGGCGGGGATGGTTTGTCCGTGCTCAGCGAAGGGCAAACTCAGGGATGGGATGCCGTCGTGCTGGTTCAGTATCCGCGACGGTCGGCGTTTCAGACGATGGTCGCCGATCCGGATTACCAGGTTGCGTTCAAGGTTGGCGTATCGGCCATTGCCGATATCGTTCTGCAGCCTCTGAAGGCTATCGAGGGTATCGTCTGATTCTCTTCCGATAGGCCAATCGAAGAGTGCAATTGCCCGTCGAACGCCTCGGCGATCTTAGAACAGATCGCCCTGCGGCGAATGAATCCTCGGCGGCACAAACTTCGAGGTATCGAGCACCGTATCCCACGCCCGGTGCAGCCCCGCTTTTCTCGATGCCACCTGCACCCGCTTGCGGATGATGTCCGCGAACACCCCCTGCCCCCGCATACGCGTCGCAAAGTTCGAGTCGTAATCCTTTCCACCATTCATCTGTTGAATCAGGCTGATGATGTGCGATGCGCGATCTGGATAGTGCAACTCCAGCCATTCGCGGAAAAGTTGCTTGAGCTCATGCGGCAGACGCACGCAGGTATAGCCGATAGATCGTGCGCCAGCCACACCGGCCTGCTCGATGATCGCCTCAACATCGCGCTCATTAAGCGCGGGGATAATCGGCGCGACCAGCACGCCCACCGGCACACCTGCCTTACTCAAGGTCTCGACCGCCTTCATCCGCCGATGCGGCGCGCTCGCCCGCGGTTCCAGCTTCGACGCCAGCTTGTTATCAAGCGAATTGATCGAGATGAAGACCTGCACGAGATTTCGTTCCGCCATCGGTACGAGGATGTCCAGGTCGCGTTCGATCAACGCGTTCTTGGTCACGATCGTGCACGGATGGTTGCACTCGCTGAGTAGCGCGAGCGCCGCACGCGTGAGCCGCCACTTCTTTTCGATCGGCTGGTACGGATCGGTGTTGCTACCGATGTTGATCGGCTGGCAGGTGTAGTTCTTACGCGCCAGTTCGTCGCGAAGCACTTCCTCGAGGTTGGTCTTGGCGAAGAGCTTGGTCTCGAAGTCGAGGCCGGCCGACAGGTTGAGGTAACCGTGGGAGGGTCGGGCGTAGCAATAGATGCAGCCATGCTCGCAACCGCGATACGGATTGGTCGCCCGATCGAAACCCACGTCGGGTGAGTCGTTGCGAGAGATCACGCTCCGGGCCAGTTCTTCGCGAACTTCCGTGGCGGGGCGGCGGTCCTCGTCTTCCCGATGCCAGCCGTCGTCCTCGGCCTGGTACCGCGTGGATTCGAAGCGGCCCTCCGGGTTGGAAGCGGCGCCGCGGCCCTTGTGCTGACGGATCATGGGGATGGGTGTGGACATGCATACAAATGTACGCAATTCGTGTCTCACGGGCTGCGATATCGGGGCGATAGCCTGGCTGCTCCAAGCGGCCGCCGACCCTGATCGGTAGTCGCAACCTTCTCGTGACTTAACGGCGGATCGGAAGGGCGTCGATGGGCGTTTCCTCAAGGGTAACCTCGGATACGTGTCCCGCTAGAAGGATCCGGCATGCGTCAGTGGATTATGGTTCTCGCCCTCGTCATGGCGCTCCCCGCGCACGCCGAGCTCACGCCCGAGCAGAAGCAGGCCCAGCAGAAGGCGATCGACAAGGATCTGAAGCGCATGAAGTACACCGGCCAGGAGACGCGCCGGCTTCAGGCGTCGATCCCGAACGGAACGCCCGGGCAGAAGCACGAGTACGGCAAGCTCGTGAAACAGCGCGACCAGCAGGCGGCGGGTACGCCATGGGATCGCGCGCGTTACCAGACGTTTCCGCCGTCCGAGACCATCAGTGTCGAGGCACCGCGAGAGACCTGGCACCCGCCGGGGAATGCGGAGATTCCGTATACGTCGTCAGGCAGGAGCCCGGCCGTGACGGAAGGCCTCGAAGCAAACCGCGTTGCTTGCAACTCCAGCAGTGCCGGGTCGGATGATGCGGTGTGTCAGGCGTTGTCGACGCGCTCGCAGTTCTAAGGTGGACGTGGCGAGCCGGATGAGCTTCTGCGACACGACACCGATTAATGTTAATCTGTTCCGACTTATTAATAATCTGATTATCGCATGCCGCATCCGATCAAGCTCGACGCCCTTCGGGATCTCGTGTCCAGTGGCGCAGTAAAGACCGCAACGATCCTAGGGGAGAAGGGGGGCTTTACAGTGCATGCCGACGCGGGAAACAGCGAGCGCGTACTGACCAATCGGGCGGGTCAGGTAAAGATGTTTGCCACGACCGATACCGCAGTGCGTGAACTCGCACGTGCCGGACTTTCGTCTTTTCTTGTGGATATTTCTCAGTATCAGAAGGGCTTGCTCCGCGCTCCGCGCACTGACGTTTCCGATCGCGCAAAACGCGCATCCGAAGCGCTTGAGCACGAACGCTGGTTCCGGGCGAAGGTGGACGAGGCATTGCAACAAGAGGAACAAGGCGTCGCGACGTGGCATGAGCATGCCGATGTCTGGGAGGATGTAAAGAAGGCGACGGCTGCGATGGTTGCAAAGCGAAACCTGGAGCCGGTGGTAGCATCGTCTCCCAGAATCGCAAAGACGCGTGGACGCAAAAAAGGAATTTAAGCTTGCTCATCTACATGGGGCTCGCCGTAAAGGACCTCATCAGGGCTGCTGCCCACATCGTATCGACTGGCCATCCCGATCCAGATGCCAAAATCTATCGTGTACTTCCGACGGCGCGAATGAAGAAACCTCGGCCACAAATCGGTATCGGCTGCGTGCGCCGTCCCCAGGATCAGCGACGACGCGTCTCCGGAGGCGCATCGTAAGTCACCGACTTCAATCCCTCGACCGATCGCATCGCATCCGCCAACGTTGCCAGCTGCTCGCGACGTACCGGCTTCGCAAAGAGAATCGTCACCACGTCATCGCCATCGGGCTCGCGACGCAGAATCGTTTTCGCAAATGGAAGATGCTGCTCTGCCAGCACGGTTTCGCAGGCTGACAACGCATTGGTCCCACTCAACCGTGCGGTAAGCCTCGGACGCGTCTTCCGCTTGCCCGTAAGCTTGCGCTCGAGCGGCTTGAGCAACGCCAGGATGATCCAGATGATCGCCGTCGCCAGAACGGCGGCGACGTAAAGCCCGCTGCCGGCGGCGAGGCCGACGGATGCGACGGCCCACAGGCTTGCCGCTGTCGTCAGACCACGGACGATCTGGTCGCGTTCGACGAAG
Organism: Luteibacter sp. 22Crub2.1; assembly: GCF_900167995.1. Lineage (NCBI taxonomy): Bacteria > Pseudomonadati > Pseudomonadota > Gammaproteobacteria > Lysobacterales > Rhodanobacteraceae > Luteibacter > Luteibacter sp. 22Crub2.1. The sequence goes on along the minus strand of NZ_FUYT01000006.1, from coordinate 40,140 downwards.
AGGATGGTGCCCGCACCCAGGAAGCCGACGCCGCTGATGACCTGCGCGGCGATACGCGAGGGGTCGAGAACGACGTGTTCCTGGTTGATGACGTCGGCGAAGCCGAAGGCGGAGACGATGATCGCGAGAGCGGCGCCCACGCCGACCAGCATGTGGGTGCGCAGGCCGGCGGTCCATTCGAGGCGACCGCGGTTCACGCCGATGATGCCGCTGAGGATGGCGGCGGTGCTCAGGCGGAGGAGGAGGTCTAGCGGGTTCATCACGACACTATCGCGTGTCGGGGATCAATGAGCTGTGAGATGGGGGTTTTGCAAAGCACTGGCCCCGGTCATTGTGGACCGGGGTCAGGTTGCTTTCGTCAGCGGGGCTGGCTCCTACAGGCGCGCGCGGCGCGTCCGGGCTCAGTCCTGGAGAGGCGCGTCTTTGGTTTCACGGACGAAGAAGAGGCCGATGACGAAGGTCATCAGGGCGACCGCGACCGGATACCAGAGGCCGTAGTAGATGTCGCCTTTCCATGCGACCAGCATGAAGCCGATCGTGGGGACGAATCCGCCGAACCAGCCGTTACCGATGTGATACGGCAGGCTCATCGAGGTATAGCGGATGCGGGTCGGGAACATCTCGACCAGCCAGGCGGCGATCGGGCCGTAGACCATCGTGACGTAGAGCACGAGAATCGCCAGCAACAACACCAGCATGGGGTAGTTCGATTGCGCGGGGTCGGCTTTCTCGGGATAACCCGCGGCTTTGACCTGCGCGCCGATCTTCGCGGTGAAGTCCTTGTTCTGCGCGGTGAACGTCGCCTTGTCGAGCGAACCGCCCTCGAACGACTCGATGACCTCGTCGCCGATCTTCACCGTCGCCAGCGTGCCGACCGGTGCGGCCGCGTTGGTGTATGGAATACCTTTCTTGGCCAGCACGCTCTTGGCGACATCGCACGAACTGGTGAAGGTCTTCTTGCCGACCGGGTCGAACTGGAACGTGCAGGCATCCGGATCGGCCGTGACAACGACCGGTGCGGCAGCGGCAGCTGCTTCGACAGCGGGATTGCCGAAGTGCGTCAAGCCCCGGAAGATCGGGAACATCGTCAGCGCGGCGATCAGGCAACCGGCAAGCACGACGGGTTTGCGGCCTACTTTGTCGGATAGCCAGCCGAAGAACACGAAGAACGGCGTACCGATAAGCAACGCACCCGCGATCAGGAGGTTCGCCGTCGTGCCGTCGATTTTCAGGCTCTGGGTCAGGAAGTACAGCGAGTAGAACTGACCCGTGTACCAGACGACCGCCTGCCCCGCCGTCGCGCCGAGCAGCGCGAGGATCACGAGACGAAGGTTCTTCCACTGTCCGAACGCTTCGGTCAGTGGGGCCTTGGACTGTTTGCCCTCGGCCTTCATCTGCTGGAACACCGGCGACTCGTGCAGCTGCAGCCGGATGTAGACGGACACGCCGACGAGCACGGCGGAAATCAGGAATGGAATGCGCCAGCCCCAGGCTTCGAACGCTTCGGTGCCGAGCCCGAGACGCGTGCCGAGGATCACGAGCAGCGAAAGGAACAGACCGAACGTCGCCGTGATCTGGATGAAACTCGTGTACAGACCACGCTTTCCGTTGGGTGCGTGTTCGGCCACATAGGTGGCCGCGCCGCCGTACTCGCCACCGAGCGCCAGACCCTGGAGAAGGCGTAGCAGAATCAGCAGCACGGGCGCGGCGACACCGATCGTCGAATAGCCGGGCAACACACCGACCAGGAAGGTCGACGTACCCATGATGATGATGGTGACCAGGAACGTGTACTTGCGACCGATGAGATCGCCGATGCGACCGAAGACGATCGCACCGAACGGGCGGACGGCGAAGCCGGCCGCGAACGCAAGCAGCGCGAAGATGAACTGGCTGGTCTCGTTCAACCCCGTGAAGAACTGCTTGCCGATGAGCGCGGCGAGCGAGCCGTAAAGATAGAAGTCATACCATTCGAAAACGGTGCCCAGGCTGGACGCGAGGATCACGCGCTTGTGGCTGGTTCCGATGGTGCCGTCAGCCCTCAGGCCGCTTGCGGTAGTCGCCATGTCGGTCTCCGATCAGAACCGGTAATTGCCGTTGAGCGTGAACTCGTTGCCGGCGGTCTTCTGCCGACCGAGGCCGTTCGCCGTTGTCGAGTCGAGGTTGGCGTGAATCCACTCCACGCTGAAATCGAACGGGCCCGTGGTGTATTGCAGGCTCGCCGCCTTCTGTCGGTTCTTCAGCAAGCCCGGGGTATTGGCGGCACGCCAGCGGAGCACGTCGTCCTTGTCCGGCTTGCTCACCGAGGCGAACGCGTAGACCGTCCAGTGCGTGTCGAACTTGTAACCCGCCTGCAGGTAGCCGCCCTTGTCCTTGATGTCGCCGAACTGCGAGAGGTCGCCGAACAGTTCGCCGATCGCATTGCCGGTATAGACCACGCTCTTGAAGATGAACTGACCCGGTGTCCACATACCGCCGACTTCGACAGCCGTGCTCTTGAGGCTGCTCTTGATCGGCGTCGGAGTCAGGCCGTCGACACCGTGCAGGTCGACCTTGCTGTAGTGACCGGCGGTGAAGACCTGCCAGTTGCTGCCTTTCGCGGTGAGGCGCGCCTCGATCTGCGGCTTGAAGCCCGCATTGCCCGCGGTCTGGTAGTTCGTCGTCGCCGTCGCGCCAGGACCATTCCAGCTGCCCTGCAACACAGCCATGTCGAAGCGCCACCTGGTGCCTTCCGACCCGTGATTGAGGTCCTGCATCCAGACGACGCCCGGGAAACGCCAGCCGATCACGCCGCTGCCATAGCCGAGCGGAAACGCGATATGCGAGAGCGACTGGGGGATGTAGTCGAGTGGGAACATCAGGTCCCACATCTGGCCGATGCGGAACGTCGTGCCGGCGTTCGCGTTGGTGATGTCCATGTAGGCCTGACGCATCCGCAGTTCCGGCTGCGATCCGGCGTAGGCGCCGGTGCCGTTGAAGCCGCCGAAGAAGTCCATCTCGATGCGGCCGCTGCCAGCCCAGTTTTCGTTGAACTTCGCGCCAGTGAGATCCAGCCAGAAGCGCGTGTTGCGCACATCGACGCCGCTGACCCGGCCGTCGGCGCGGTTCGCTCCGCCGGCGGGAATCGGATACTCCGAGTTGGCGCCGTTACCATAGGTGTACGCCTTGTTCTGCGTGAAAGCACTGGCGTTGATGAAGCCATGCAGCGCGAGCGATACCCCCGGTGCGGTACCTGTCGTAAAGGCCGGTTTGGCAGGCACGGTGGCCACGACCTTCTCGACCTTCGTTACCTTCTCTTCGGTCTGTTGTGACTGGACCTGGGCGGCCTGCGCCGTCGTGGTGGCCTCGGAGGTCGCGGCTTTCTGCTCCTGGATCATCGCCTTGAGCTCGGCGAGTTGCTGCTCGAGCTGGTTCACCCGGGACTCGAGCTGGGCTTCGCGACTCGTGGTTTTCTTCGACCTGGTTTGCGCGTGGGCGAGGTCGGGAACGACCGCCATCGGCAGCATCAAGGCACAGGCGACACTCAGGGCGATGGCATTGCGGCCACCGGAACGGTTCGTCTTCATCATGGTCTCCCCAACCATTGGCAGGGCGAGCATGTGGCAGGCCCATCACGCGTGCCATTGGCCAAAGGTCGAACCTCGACCAAAGTCGTAGCCGCTTCGCAGCTTTATGTTGCGCCGCGAGGCTAAACTTCGGGCATAGCCACTACGCCATCGTCTCCAGGAGCATGCATGTCCGACATCCACCCGGTCGATCCCGCCTTCGCCGCCACCGCGCGCGTCAGCAAGGCCGACTACGACGCCATGTACGCCCGCTCCGTCCAGGATCCACAGGGTTTCTGGAAGCAGATGAGCGAACGGGTGGACTGGATCGTGCCGCCGACGAAGATCAAGGATGTCTCGTTCGACCCGGCCGACCTGCATATCCGCTGGTACGAGGATGGGCAGCTCAACGTGGCTGCCAACTGCCTCGACCGTCACCTGGAGGCGCGTGGCGACAAGACCGCCATCATCTTCGAGGGTGACGATCCGAACGAAACGCGTAGCCTTACATACAAGGAGTTGCACACCGAGGTCTGCAAGTTTGCCAACACGCTGAAGAACCTCGGCGTGGCCAAGGGCGATCGCGTACTGATCTACCTGCCGATGATTCCCGAAGCCGCCGTCGCCATGCTGGCCTGCGCGCGTATCGGTGCGGTGCATTCCGTCGTGTTCGGTGGCTTCTCGCCCGATTCGGTCGCTGCGCGCATCGCGGACTCGGGCGCCAAGCTGGTCGTCACCGCCGACGAGGGTTGCCGGGGTGGCAAGAAGATTCCGCTGAAGGCCAACGTCGACGAATCCCTGACCCGTCCGCGTACCAACAGCGTGGACACCGTGATCGTGGTGCGTCGTACCGGCGGCGCCATCAACATGCAGTCGCCGCGCGATCGCTGGTATCACACGCTGATGGAAGGCCAGTCCGCGGACTGCGCGTATGAGGCGATGAACGCGGAAGATCCGTTGTTCACGCTGTACACGTCGGGTTCCACGGGCCAGCCCAAGGGCGTGCTGCACACCAGTGGTGGCTACCTCGTCTATACGAGCCTGACGCACGAGCTCACCTTCGACCTGCGCGAAGACGATATCTACTGGTGCACCGCCGATGTAGGCTGGATCACGGGGCATAGCTACGTGGTTTACGGCCCGCTGGCCAACGGCGCCACCGTGGTGATGTTCGACGGCGTACCGAACTATCCGGACTTCAGCCGCTTCTGGCAGGTGGTCGACAAGCACAAGGTGACGTTGTTCTACACCGCGCCCACCGCTATCCGCGCGCTGATGCGCGAGGGCGATGCGCCGGTAAAGAAGACCTCACGCAAGAGCCTTCGCGTCCTCGGCACCGTGGGTGAGCCGATCAACCCCGAAGCCTGGAACTGGTACTACCGGGTGGTGGGGGAAGAACGCTGCCCGATCGTCGACACCTGGTGGCAGACGGAGACGGGTGGGTTTCTGATCACGCCGCTACCCGGCGCCACCGCCTTGAAGCCTGGCTCGGCGACCACGCCGTTCTTCGGTATCGTGCCGGCCATCGTGGATGCCGAAGGCAAGCCGCAGGAAGGCGCCGCAAGTGGCAATCTGGTCATCACCGATTCCTGGCCCGGTCAGATGCGCACCGTGTACGGCGATCACCAGCGTTTTGTCGACACGTACTTCAAGACCTACCCGGGCAACTATTTCACGGGTGACGGCGCCCGTCGCGACGAAGACGGGTACTACTGGATCACCGGCCGGGTGGACGACGTGATCAACGTCTCCGGCCACCGGATCGGCACGGCGGAAGTGGAGAGCGCGCTGGTCGCGCATCCCAAGGTGGCCGAGGCGGCCGTGGTCGGTTGCCCGCACGACATCAAGGGCCAGGGCATCTATGCGTTCGTCACCCTCAACGCGGGAGAGAACGGTGACGACTCGCTCGTGAAGGAACTGATCGCCGGCGTCCGCAAGGAAATCGGGCCCATCGCCGCGCCGGATTATCTGCAATGGGCACCCGGCCTGCCGAAGACGCGCTCGGGCAAGATCATGCGCCGCATTCTGCGCAAGATCGCCGAGAACCAGCCGGATCAGCTCGGCGACGTATCGACCCTGGCCGATCCCGGTGTGGTGAAGAGTCTGGTGGAAGAAAGGCTGATCAAGTAATTCGCATGTCCGATGTCATCATCGCCGACGACCATCCCCTGTTCCGCGATGCCTTGCAGCGCGCGGTGTTGGCCGCGTTACCCGACGCCACCGTGCACACGGCCGACAGCGTGCCCGCCTTGTTCGCGGTGATCGAGTCCGTGCCGGATGCGGACCTGTTGCTGATGGATCTGCATATGCCCGGCGCGCGCGGGTATTCCGCGCTCGCGCACATTCGCGGTCAGTATCCGGGCCTGCCCACCATCGTGGTCTCGGGTCATGAGGAAGCGCAGGTCGCGCGTCGTGCGCTTGCGCACGGTGCCTCGGCCTATATTCCGAAGTCCGCGGCGGTCGATCAGATCGTCGAAGCGGTACGCACCGTGCTCGACGGCGACGTGTGGCTGCCTCATCAGCTGGTCGGCGGTAATGTCGAACTAAAGCCTGACGAGGCCGACGTCGCCGCGCGCGTCGCGTCGCTCACGCCACAGCAGTTTCGCGTGCTGAACATGATTGCCGAAGGGTTGCTCAACAAGCAGATCGCTTATGACCTTGGGGTATCCGAGGCGACCGTCAAAGCGCATATGACGGCGATCATGCGCAAGCTCGGCGTATCCAACCGCACGCAGGTCGCTCTGGCGGCGAGTCATCTGGATGTGGAGAAGGAGGCGTTTCCCGGCGCCAATTAGGAGCGTCGCGCGCAGGGCGCGCTCCTACATTTATATGCATCGCACGCAAGGCGCGCTGCTCTTCCATTACGCCGCATTCGACCCTGCTCGCTTGGCCAATGCCACTAGCATCGCCCGTAACGCCGCCGGCCTCACCGGCTTATGCAGCAACGGATAGCCCAACGCCCGCGCACGCTGTTTCAACTCGGTACTCCCGTCCGCCGTCACCATCGCCGCCGGCGGCATCGGTGCGACTTTCGTTCCGATCAGCCGTAACGCCTCGAGCCCATCCATGTCATCGCTGAGATGGTAGTCCGCGAGAATCAGATCCACATGCGTTCTCGACAGGATATCGAGTGCCGTCGGCAAGTCGATCGCCACACGACAATCCACACCCCAGCGACCGAGCAACGCCTGCATCCCGTCCAGGATCGTCTCGTCGTTGTCGAGGCACAATACCGTCAATGGCAGCTGCTCACCGCCGCCAGGCCGCGCCATTGCCGGTGCGCGCTTACGCGACACCGACGCCGTGCGCGGTACCGTGATGCTGAAGCAGCTACCGCGTCCGACGCGCGAGCGCAGTCCCAGCGGATGCTCGAGAATGCCGGCGAGGCGATCGCAGATCGACAGGCCGAGGCCCAGTCCTTTTTCACCCCAGGGCGACGGTCGCTCGAGGCGCTGAAACTCACCGAAGATGCGTGCCTGCTGTTCTTCCGCGATGCCTGGGCCACTGTCCCAGACCTCGATGCGAAGATGTTCTCCGACATGGCGGACGCCGAGCAGTACGCCACCCGAACGCGTATAGCGGAGTGCGTTCGAGAGGAAATTCGCGACGATACGGCGCAGCAGCTGTGCATCGGATCGCACGGACAACGACGAAGGAACCACACGCAGCGTGAGGCCACGCTGTTCGGCTACGACGGCGAACTGCTGTTTCAGTGAGTCGAACAGATCGGCCAGTGCGAACGGAACGACCTCGGGGCGGTAGCTGCCCGCATCCAGCCGTGACACATCCAGTAGCGCGTCGAGGAGATCTTCGGCAGCGCGGAAGGATGCGTCGATGCGCTCGGCCAGTCCGGCCGCTTCACCATCCAGGCCAGGGTGTTGTCGCAATGCGGAGGTGAAGAGACGCGCGGCGTTCAATGGCTGCAACAGATCGTGACTCGCGGCCGCGAGGAAACGTGTCTTCGACGCGTTCGCCGCTTCCGCATCGCGACGCGCCATCGCGGTGGCGTTGAGCGCTTCGGACAGCTCGGCCGTACGGTCTTCGACACGCTGTTCCAGTGTCTCGTTCGCGTCGATCAGCGCCTGTTCGACCGACTTGTACGCGGTGACGTCCGTGAAGGTGGTAACGAATCCGCCGCCCGGTAACGCGCGTCCACGCATCTCGATGACGGTGCCATCGGGACGCACGCGTGAGAACACATGCGGTGAGCCCGCGCGCATATAGCGGATTCGTTTGGCGACGTGTTCGTCGACCTCGCCCGGTCCGCACTCGCCCAGCTCGGCGTTCCAGCGAATGAGATCGGCGACGGGAAGGCCGACGTACACCATCCCGTCCGGGTAGTCGAACAGTTCCACGTAGCGGCGATTCCACGCGACCAGACGCATGTCGCCGTCGACCACGCTGATTCCTTGCGAGACGTTTTCGAGCGTGGTGGCTAACAGCTCGCGGTTGAAACGCAACTCCTGCGATGCCTCGTCGAGCAGCGCCATCGCTTCGGCGATATCCAGGCCGGTACCGGAGAGGGCGCCCATGAGAATGCGGCGCGCGCTGGCGGCGCCGACGGCGCTGGCTAACAGTCGCTCCGTGAACTGAATCAATGGTCGATCGGCGGCGTCCGACGGGGTGAGGGTGACACCGTGGCGCTCACCGTACTCGTGGAAGGCACGTGCGGTAACGCGGTCGCCGACGATGCGACCGGCGATCGTACCGAGGTCGCGAACGGTGACACGGCCGCGCCAGTCGCCCGCGCCACCGACGCTGCGCACGAACGGGTCCACGAAGAGCGCCGCATGCAGGCGTTCCGCCACGCTGGGTCGAAAACGCAGCGAGATGAAGACGAGGCAGCCGATATTGATCAGCAACGACCAGAACGTGCCGTGCGTCACCGGCTCCCATCCGGTCAGGTGGAAGAGCTCCGTCGGCTTCAGCCAGCCGATGCCGAACGGACCTTCTTCCATCCACGGCGTGCCGAGCCACCCCGCACGCGTCATTGCCGGTAGCAGCAGGGTATAAGCCCAGACGGCGAAGCCGGCGAGCAAGCCGACCTGCACGCCCGTGCGACTGGCACCGCGCCAATAGAGCGCCGACACGATGGCGGGAGCGAACTGGGCGACCGCGGCGAACGACAGCAGACCGGTCGCGGCAAGGTTCTCGGCGTCCGCGATGATCCGATAATAGATGTACGCAAGCGCCGCAAGGCCAACGATCGCGATGCGGCGGATCAGCAGCACGGTGTTCGACAGATCGCCACGTTTCTCGAGGTCGAGGCGACGGATGCGCAACAGCGCGGGCATGACCAGGTCATTGCTGATCATCGTCGCGAGGGCGACAGCGGCGACGATGACCATGCCGGTCGCCGCGGAAAACCCGCCAACGAAGGCGAGCAGCGCCATGCCGCTATCGCCCAGCGCCAGTGGAAGATTCAGCACCCACGCGTCCAGGTGCCCACCCCGGACCTGACTCAGGCCCATGCCGGCGCTGACGATGGGAAGCACGGCGGCGGAGATCAGGATCATGTAGATCGGGAACAGCCATCTTGCACGGCGCAGATCGCGTGGATCTTCGCATTCGACCACGCCGATCTGGAATTGACGGGGCAGGCAGAACATCGCGCAGAAGGCGAGCAGGGTCTGTGCGACAAACCCGGGCGGCAGGCTGCCTTTCTCGATCTGGAGCACCGGCGCGCGAAGCGTTTCCTGCAATCCGGGACCATGCATGCAGGCATAGATGCCGATGGCGACGAAGGCCAGCAGTTTGACCAGCGACTCCACCGCGACGGCGAGCATCATGCCGTGGTGGTGCTCCGTGGCGTCGATGTTGCGCGTACCGAAGAGGATCGCAAAGACCGCGAGGAGGGCGGCACACCATAACGCGGTGTCGCCGAACCACCATGCCGAGTTACCGGCACCGAGCACGGCAAACGACATCGCCACGGCTTTGAACTGCAGCGCGATGTACGGAATGATCGCGACGACGGCGATGATGGCGACGAGCGCGGCGAGACCGTGCGACTTGCCGAAACGCGCGGCGATGAAATCGGCGATCGAGGTGATGTTGCGCTCGCGCGCCACGAGAACGAGACGCTGAAGCAGGCCGAATCCGAAGACGAACAGCAACAGCGGACCGAGATAGATCGGGAGGTAGGAGAGGCCGGACCGCGCCGCGGTGCCGACCGCGCCATAGAACGTCCACGACGAACAGTAGACAGCGAGCGCCAGGCTGTAGACGAGCGGGCGCAGTCGGGGCTGACGGGGATACAGTGGCCGCCGGTCACCGACGTACGCGATGACGAACAGCAGCCCCACGTACAGAAGGGCCACCAGCAGCAGAAGCCAGCCTGCGATCACGAATGGTGCTCCCCGGTTTGCACAGGTCGATTCTAGGGCTTTGCGGCGACCGTTGCAGGACTTGCTCCAACGCCCGATACGAAGCAGCATCGTCGGAATGACGTCGCCACTCTCCGTTCCTCCGTTGCACGACGATGAGATCCATATCTGGCATGGGTCATGGGCCGGTGGTGCCGGTGAGGCGCATTTCGCCGAACTGCTCGCGGCATACGCCGGACCAGCCGCTCCTCGTATCGCGCGCGCTGAACACGGCAAGCCGTATTTTCCGGCTCCCTTCGACACCCTTGGTTTCAGCTGGTCGCACAGCGGTGACGTCGCCGTTCTCGCGGTCGGAAGGGGCCCTGCCGGTTTTCAGGTCGGCGTCGACATCGAGACGATCCGGCCCCGCGCCCGGGCGCTCGAGCTGTCGCGTCGTTTTTTCGCGGCCAGCGAGACGGCATGGCTGGAGACGCTGCCTTCAGCGAACCTGCTGTCCGCCTTCCTCGCGCTGTGGACGGCCAAGGAAGCGGTGCTAAAGGCCCACGGAGGCGGCCTGTCCTACGGTCTGCATCGCGCGGCCTTTGAGATCGTCGGCAACTGCACGCACCCGAAGGACTTCGACGGCGACATAGCACCCGCGCGGGCCTGGCAGGTGCATCCGCTCGGGCGCGCCGGCGGAACGGTCGCCGCGGTGGCCTGGCGCGGCGGTGAACGCTCGATCCGCGTCTTCACATCTGCGCTTTGAACCTTTTCCCCGCGAGCCGTGTCTCAGTTACGTGTGTGTGCGTGACCGTGGAGTGCGCCACAGGGATGTGGCGAGTTATGCTGGGAAGACAGTCATTACGCACGTCGCAATGGTGGCGTGCGTTTTTTTTGGACGGTCGATGACACTACTCAGCGTAAACCTGAACAAGATCGCCGTGCTGCGCAATTCGCGCGGCGGCAACGAGCCCGATATCGCCACAGCGGCGCACACCTGCATCGAGGCAGGTTGCGGCGGCATCACCGTGCATCCGCGGCCCGACATGCGTCATGTCACGCCAGCCGATGTCCGTGTCATCGCCGGTCTGTTGCGGGGACGCGTCGAATACAACATCGAAGGCAATCCCTTTGCAGGCCCACGCGGCGCTTACCCGGGTCTCCTCGAACTCGCCCGGGAAGTACGGCCGAATCAGGTCACACTCGTACCGGATGGCGACGGTCAGATCACGTCGGATCACGGCTTCGATCTGACGAAAGACATCGAGACGCTCAAGCCCATCGTCGCGGCGTTTCGCGAGATCGGTTGCCGTGTCAGTGTCTTCGTCGACGCCGGGGGAGAGGGCTTTGCCGAGGCGGCAGCCATCGGTGTGCAGCGGATCGAGCTCTATACCGGGCCGTACGCCGAAGCGTTTGCCGAGGGCGATGCGCGGAGGCAGCTGGCTGCGTTTTCCGACACGGCGCAACGTGCCCAGCAGGCCGGCCTCGCCGTGAACGCCGGGCACGATCTGAGCCAGGCAAACCTGGGCACGTTCAAGTCGGCGATTCCCGGCCTGGCCGAGGTGTCGATCGGGCACGCGCTGATTGGTGAGGCGTTGTATCAGGGGCTTACCAATACGGTGAAGGCTTATCTCGAGATCTTGTCCTGAGGCGGCTGGAATCGCCAGCAGGGCTGGCTCCCTACAGGAGCAAAAAAAAACCCCGCCGAATGGCGGGGTTTTTCGTCTAACCGGACAGACCCTGGATCAGTTCGAGTTAACGAAACCGATCTTGGTCAGGCCCTGGCCCTTAGCGTCGGAAAGCACGCGAGCCACGACCTCGTACTGTGCCGCGTCGTCCGCGTCGATCTGCAGTTCCGGCTGGTTCGACTGCGTGGCGATCACCGCGATCTGGGCCTTGAGGCCAAGCTCGTCAACCGGCGTATCGTTCCAGTACAGCGAGCCATCCTGGCGAATCTGCAGCCGGACGGGATCCGGCGGATTCTCTGGGTTCTGCACGTTCGGGTTCGGCTGCGGAAGATCGATCTTGATCTTATGCGACAGCATCGGCGCCGTAATCATGAAGATGATGAGCAGAACCAGCATGACGTCGACGAGCGGCGTCACGTTGATGTCCGCCATGGGACCACCAGAGTTGCCTGAGCTGAATGCCATGTTCGTTACTCCTTGCCGGTCGACATGAAGCCGACGTGGACCATACCGGCTTCCTTGGCATCGCCAAGGATCTTCTTCACCACCTTATATTCGGTGGTGCGGTCCGCACGGATCTGGAGTTCCGGCTGCGGCGACTTCGCCGCCGCAACCGCGAACTGAGCCTTCAGTTCAGCCTCGCTGACTTCACCGTCATTGAGGAAGTACGTACCGTCCGGCTTGACCGCGAGATCCATCGGTTCGACCGGGGTGTCATCCTTAACGTTCGGATTAGCCTTCGGCAGATCGATCTGGACCTTATGGGACATCAGGGGCGCCGTGATCATGAAGATGATCAGCAGAACCAGCATCACGTCGACGAGCGGCGTGACGTTGATATCTGACATCGGACCGCCGCTGTTGCCACCGCTGGACATAGCCATGGGTCAGCTCCTTACTTCTTGACGACGACCGGCGCCGTACCTTCGACGCGAGCGCCGGTGGCGAAGAAGTCGTGCAGGTCGTGCGCGAATTCGTCGAACTTGGCGTAGGTCAGGCGGTTGGAGCGCATGAAGAAGTTGTATGCGAGCACGGCCGGGATAGCGGTGAACAGACCGAACGCGGTCATGATCAGAGCTTCACCGACGGGACCGGCAACCTTATCCATCGACGCGGAACCCGAAGCGGCGATACCGATAAGCGCGTGGTAGATACCCCACACCGTACCGAGAAGACCGATGAACGGGGCCGACGAACCGACCGTGGCGAGCAGGGTCAGGCCGCCTTCCAGACGCAGGCTCTCGCGAGCCACGGCCTGGCGCAGAGCGCGGTCGATGAATTCCGAACGCGACAGCGTCTCGGCGAGGCGACCGCCAGCAGCCTGCTGGTGGTGAGCAACGGCCGAAGCGGCGTCGAGCGCGATCTTCGAGAACGGTTCGCCCTTCGGCTGCTCTTCGAGCATACGGATGGCTTCCTGCGTCGACGAGGTGTTCCAGAAGCCCTGGATGACCTTGTCGGCGCGCGCACGCACCATGCTGTTACGGATGAAGTTGGCGACGATGAAGTACCACGAGAGCACGGACATCGCGACCAGCACCACGAACACGATCCAACCGAGCGGATCGAAGTTGTGGATAAGGTGATCGAAGCCCATCTGCTTGAGGGCGTCGGCGTTGGAGTTTTGACCTGGCTGTGCAGGCTGAGCGGAGGTGTCTTGCAACATAACGCTACCCTTGGGAAGTCAAGCGTGAACTTAAAAGATGTAAGTGTGGGGGCTTACAGCTGGTTTAGGTTGAACGTAACGGGGACACGTGCATAGCCTTCTACAGGTTGGCCGCCTCGTTTACCCGGGTTGAATTTCCAGTTCCTGGCCGCGTCTTCTGCTGCCTTGTCCAGTTCGCGGAAACCGCTCGACTGATCGACTTTGACATCCTTCGGCGAACCGTCGACACCAACGAGAACCAGAAGTACCACCGTACCTTCGTGCCGCTGACGCACCGCCTGAGGCGGATACTTTGGCGGGTTACGCTGACGGTACGACATATCCGCGGTAGCTGCGATATCTGCCGGCGGAGCTGGCGGCGCGGGAGGCGCCGGCGGCGGTGCCGGAACAGGGTTCGAGCTCGCCTCTTCAACTGCCGGCGGCGGTGGAGCCGGCGGCGGCGGAGTCGGCGGCGGCTTCACCTGCTGAATGATTTTCGGCGGCGGCTGCTTGGGTGGTTCCGGCGGCGGCGGCGGCGGAGGGGGCGGGGGCGGCGGCGGCTCGATAAAATCGACCTGCACAACCTTCTCCTTCTGCTTTTCCTGCGTCTTGGGCGGCGCCATAGGCGCAACAAGCACAAGGAAAGCGAACGAGTGCAGAGCGATGGCGACTGCCAACGCGCTGGTGCGCCCCCAACTAAACGGCGCTTGGCCGGTTGATTCGTTACTTGAGGCCATCAGTCACTATCAAGAGCTAATCAAGCGGAAGTGAGCCCGCACTGCTGAGTCCGACGTTCGGCATTTGACATTGCCGAAAACGCAGGTTTCTGCAAGCGGAAAGATATGCAAGTTACACCAGCATATGGCGTTTGTATAGCGCCTGAAGGGAGGATTTATGACGCTTGAAAATCCCCACTCCCGGCACTTTACAGACGCTTACTTGGTGTTGTTTGCATTTTTCAACCAGGCGTTGGCCTTGGCAGACGTTTCAGGGTCCTGCGCCGCGAGCTTCATGTCCGCGATAGCACCCTGCTTGTTCTTCTGACCACGCTTGGCTTCCGCGCGCACCATATAGGCCTGGCCTTTATGCTGAACGCCCTTGCTGATGGCATCCGTCACCGACTTCTCAGCGGCGGCGTATTGATTCTTCTGCAGCTGGAGGCGCGCCACGCTGAGCGTGACCTCACCATCCTTCGCGAGCGGGGCGGCCTTCTGGTAGGCAGCGAGAGCCGCGCTCTCGTTGCCACCGGTGATGGCGGCGTCGCCCTGGAGCTTGTAGACCTCAGCCGACGGCTTGACGATGCCCTTGGCCAGACCATCTTCGAGAACCGCCTGCGCCTTCGACGCGTTGGCTTCCTGGCGGTCGGTATGGTCCTGACCGTCGATCAGGTAGACCTTGGCGAGATTGATGTAGAGCTTCTCGTCCTTGAACGCGCCGGCGGCACGGCCCTTCTCGAGCAGCGCGATCGCTTCCGGATACTTCTGCGCCTGGATCAGCGAGGAAGCCGCGTTCTGCATCGCGGTGGGGTCGTTCGGATTCTTGGCGAGTTCGGCCGAGGCGAGCTCGGCGGCCTTGTCGCCCTGGCCCGTCTCCGCATAGCTGGCGGCAAGGATCTGGTCCCACGAACCCTGCGGCTTCGCGTCCGGCATCGACTTCGCCTTGTTGATGGCGGCGATGGCTTCCGGATACTTCTCGAGGCGGTAATCGATGTTGCCCTCGAGGCCGTACGAATCGGCGGTTTCCTTCTTGCCTTCAGCGCGCCATTCCTGCAGCGACTGCAACGCCGGAGCGTACTGCTCGTCGGCGACGAGGAACTGGGTGTACATGTACTTGAGCTGGAAGTACGTGTCGTTCGGCATGACGCCGATATCGAGCGCCTGCTTGAGCGTGGTGATCGCGCCCTTCACGTCGCCGTCGTTGTACTTCATGTTGGCGAGGCCCTGAAGAGCGAGCGCCTGCGCGTACTTGCTGCTGGTGGCCGAACCGTCAGCCAGCGGCGTCAGGATCTGGGTGGCCTTCTCCTTGTCGCCGTTGTTGGCGGCGTCGAGGCCCTCGTTGATGGCCTTCTGGTCCTTCTCGCTCTTGAGGTCGAGCTTGGGCTCCGTACGCGTGGCGTTCGGATACAGCGCTTCTTTCTTGTCCTTGGGCGCCGCGTCTTTGGCAGAGACTGCGCCAGTGGCGAGGGAAAGAGCGACCGCCGTGGCGAGCGCGAGCTTTGCGAAGGAACCCTGTTTCATCGAATGACCTCAGGCTGTAGGACTCGGCGCACAACAAGCAGCACCGGGGGACTACAGAGGTTAACCCGATTTCATTCCTAAGAACAAGTCGCAGTGCGATAAAAAAGAAGAGTCAAAACAATGACTTGTTATATGTTTGTTGGCGCGGTGCAAATTCGCCAGCCTTTCGGCCCTTGAAAACGGCGTTTTCGTCTTTCCTCGGAGCGATGCCGCGTCGCGCAAAAAAGAAGAGCCCGGTCGCATCGCTGCGACCGGGCTCGACATCGGCAAGGGCGACCGTGGATCAGATATCCAGGTTGGCGACCTTCAACGCATTCGATTCGATGAAGTCACGACGTGGCTCCACCGCCTCGCCCATCAGCATCGAGAACATCTGATCCGCGGCCACCGCGTCCTCGATACCCACCTGGAGCATGCGGCGCGTTTCCGGATTGACCGTGGTTTCCCAGAGCTGCTCCGGATTCATTTCACCCAGACCCTTGAATCGCTGGATGGAACGACCCTTCTTCGCTTCGTCGAGCAGCCAGTTGCGCGCATCGGCGAAGTTGACGATGCCCCGCGAAGCGTTACCGCGGCGGACGACGGCACCCGGCTGAATGCGCAGCTCGGTCAGCTGACGCGAGATTGTCAGGATGGCCCGGAACTCGACGCCGCCGAAGAACGACTGCGGCATGATCCAGGTGTGGCTCAGGCCGTGCTGCATGCGCTCGACTTCGATGGCGGCGCCCTGCTCGTTAAGCGCGGGACGGAAGCGAAGCGCGTAAGTCGGCTTACCCAGCCCGCTGGCACTCAGACGCTTGGCAACGGCATCCAGCCAGGCCTGCATACCCGACGCATCGGCCCAGAGCCCCTCTTCCATCGGCGCGTGTTCGATCATCGCGGTAAGGGACGCGGTGTCGAAACGGTGGCTCAGGCGGGCGATCTGATCGAGCGCCGACTGGTAGTCGTGCAGGAGCTTCTCGAGCGTTTCGCCGTTGACGCCAGGCGCGCCCTCTTCCGGTGCCAGCGACGCATTGTCCACGGCGCCCGAGATCAGGTACTCGTTGAGGACGACGTCGTCCTTGATGTACATCTCCTGCTTGCCCTGCTTCACCTTGTACAGCGGCGGCAGGCCGATATACACGTGGCCGCGCTCGATGAGCTCCGGCATCTGTCGATAGAAGAAGGTCAGAAGCAGCGTGCGGATGTGGGATCCGTCCACGTCGGCATCGGTCATGATGATGATGCGGTGGTAGCGCAGCTTGTCCGGGTTGTACTCCTCCTTACCGATGCCCGTACCGAGCGCGGTAATGAGGGTGCCGACTTCCGCGGAGGCGATCATCTTGTCGAAGCGTGCCTTCTCGACGTTGAGGATCTTGCCCTTCAGCGGCAGCACGGCCTGGGTGCGACGGTTACGGCCCTGCTTGGCCGAGCCACCGGCGGAGTCTCCCTCGACCAGGAACAGTTCGGACAGCGCCGGATCCTTCTCCTGGCAGTCGGCCAGCTTGCCCGGCAGGCCGGCGATATCCAGCGCGCCCTTGCGGCGGGTCATCTCGCGAGCCTTGCGGGCCGCTTCGCGGGCGCGGGCGGCGTCCACCGCCTTGGAGGCGATGGCCTTACCTTCCGCCGGATGCTCCAGCAGGAATTCAGCGAGCTTGTCGTTGACGACCTGCTCCACCGCTGTCTTGACCTCGCTGGAGACCAGCTTGTCCTTGGTCTGCGATGAGAACTTCGGATCCGGCACCTTCACGGAAAGAACGGCGATCATGCCCTCGCGCATGTCGTCGCCTGACAGACCGACCTTGGCGTTCTTCGCCAGACCTTCCTTCTCGATATAGCTCTGCAGCGTGCGCGTCAGCGCGGCGCGGAAACCCGTGAGATGGGTGCCGCCGTCGCGCTGCGGGATGTTGTTGGTGAAGCAGAACATCGTTTCCTGGTAGGCGTCCGTCCACTGCATGGCCACCTCGACGGTGATGCCGTCGGCCGTCTCGGAGCTGAAGCTCACGACATTCGGGTGCAGTGCCGTCTTCAGCTGGGCCAGGTGCTGGACGAAGGACTTGATGCCGCCCTCGTACGCGAAGATGTCCTTGCGATCGTTGCGCTCGTCGACGAGCTCGATCGTGACACCGGAATTCAGGAACGCCAGCTCGCGGAGACGCTTTGCGAGAATGTCGTAGTGGAACTCGATGTTGTTGGTAAACGTGGCCGGACTGGGCAGGAAGCGCACCATGGTGCCCCGCCGCGTGGTGTCGCCGAACGTGGCAATGGGAGCCTGGGCCTCGCCGTGAGCGTATTCCTGGCGGTATTCCTTGCCGTCACGCCAGATCGTCAGCCAGAGCTTCTCGCTCAGCGCGTTCACGACGGACACGCCAACGCCGTGCAGGCCGCCGGAGACCTTGTAGGAGTTCGCGTCGAACTTGCCGCCGGCGTGAAGCACGGTCATGACGACTTCGGCGGTCGAGATGCCCTCTTCCGGATGAATCTCGACCGGGATGCCTCGACCGTTATCCGAAACCCCCACCGAGCCGTCCTGGCCGATAACGACGGTGACGTAGTCGCAATAGCCTGCCAGCGCTTCATCGATGGCGTTATCGACGACTTCGAAAACCATGTGGTGCAGGCCGGTGCCATCGTCGGTGTCGCCGATGTACATGCCAGGGCGCTTACGAACGGCGTCCAGGCCCTTGAGGACCTTGATGCTGCCGGAGTCGTACGCGTTCGAATGGGTCGGATCGAGAGGTTCGTTCATGCGATGCCTGGTGGTGGCGCCAGAGTGCGGCCCCGATGCGGCGCGGAAGCGTCGGGACAGTCGGACGATTATAGCAAAGCCGTGACGGCACCCTGTTCCACGTGGAACACGGTGACCGGTTGTACCGAAAGGGCGGCAGGGATCTCCGTTCCCGTGACGAAGACCTGAGCGTCGCGGCCGAGAAGCTGCGCGACTACCCACTCTTGATGGGTACGATCGAGCTCAGATGCAAGATCATCGAGACATATGACGGGCCATTCGCCGCGGATGTCGGCGTGAAGCGAGGCCTGTCCCAACAGGCACGCCAGGGCGCACAGCTTCTCCTGCCCTCGCGACAGGTGTTCCCGTAGCGGGGCGTGTTCAAAGGTCACGGAGAAGTCCGCCCGATGGGGTCCTACGGTGGTGTGACCGCGCGCCAGATCCCGGTGGCGCCGGTCCGCCAAGGTAGAAAGCAGATCCGCCGCGTCGTCCCAGCCAGGCTTGTAACGAATGGTGAACTCGCCCAGCTCCGGCAGGACGTTTCCCATGAAACTGCGAATGTGTGGAAGCAACCGATCGATATAGCCGCGACGGAAAGCGCTGATTCCCTCGCCTGTCGTAGCAAGCTCGGCCTCCCACGGCTCGATCCATGCCGCCTCAATCGGGCCCCCGGCGCGAAGAAGAGAGTTCCGTTGTTTGAGCGCGCGCTGGTAACGACGCCACTGATTCACGAACGCGTGTTCCACGTGGAACAAACCCCAGTCGAGGAAGCGGCGGCGTTCGTCCGAGGCACCAGCGATCAGATCGTGCGAGCCCGGTTCGAAGCAGACCACGGCACATTCCTGGACAAGGCTGCCTAACGAGGCGGCGGCATCGCCGTCCACACGCGCTTGCCAGCGGCTGCCCTCACGCCCCAGCCCCAGACGCCGAACCCGGTCGTCATTGCCCCGCACCTCGGCAAACACCGACAACGAGCTCGCACCACGCTGGAGAAGAACATCACGGGAGCCGGCACGAAACGATCGACCGTGTGACAGCAGGTAAGCCGCTTCGAGCACACTGGTCTTGCCGGCGCCATTGGGGCCGACAAACACGTTGATGCCGGCTGCGGGAGTCAGTGAAACCCCTTCGAGGTTTCGCAATCCGGCAACCCTGAGTGACTCGAACTTCATGCTGCCCTGCTTTTCCTGGCCATGCGTCGAAACGAACGACGCCGGGGTGTCGAAGACATCCCCGGCGTCGGTGGCCGAACTTTAACGTGGATAGGCGTCAGAGGCGAAGCGGCATCACCACGTGGCGCGCCTCATCGTTGCCTTCTTCCTGCAGAAGACAGCTCGACTGGGCATCACGAAGGTTGATCCGGACCTTGTCGCCGCGTAGCGCACCCAGTGCATCGAGCAGGTAACCCACGTTGAACCCGACCGCGAGGTCGTCGACGACGGTCTCGGCTTCGACTTCTTCCTGGGCTTCTTCCTGCTCCGGGTTATGCGCAACGATCTTGATGCGACCCGGCGTCAGCTCGAGCTTTACACCGCGGTACTTCTCGTTGGACAGGATCGCGGCGCGCTGCAGGGCGCTGCGCAGCACATCGCGCTCGATCGTGGCCGACTTGTCGGCGCCGAGCGGAATGACCGCCTCGTAGTCCGGGAAGCGACCATCGATCAGCTTCGAGGTGAACACGACACCGCCGCGACGAACGCGCAGGTGATTGCGCCCGAATTCGAGTTCTACCGAACCCTCCCCCGCTTCGAACAGGCCGATCAGCTCATTCACGCCCTTGCGCGGGATGATGATCTGCCGACGGGCCGACACCGAGCTCTCCAGCTTCGTTTCCTTCAGCGCCAGGCGGTGGCCGTCGGTCGCGACGCAACGCAACGTGTGCTCCTGCAGGTCGAGCAACATGCCGTTGAGGTAGTACCGGACGTCCTGATTGGCCATCGCGAAGGCCGTACGGTCCATCAGATCGCGCAGAACTTCCTCAGGCAGCGTCACGCGCTCGACGAGTTCGATCTCGTCGATGGTCGGGAACTCGCTCGACGGCAGCGTCGCCAGCGTGAAGCGGCTGCGGCCCGCATTCAGCGCGATGCGCTCGCCGTTGAGCTTGAGGTCTATCTTCGCGCCGTCCGGCAGTGCGCGAACGATGTCGAACAGCTTGCGCGCCGGAATCGTGATTTCACCGTCCTGCACCGAGTCGGCCGCGGTCGTCGCGACCATTTCGACTTCGAGGTCGGTACCGGTGAACGAAACCTCATTACCGGAAGCGCGAACCAGGAGGTTGGCCAGTACCGGCAGCGTCTGTCGACGTTCGACAACGCCTACGACTTGCTGCAGGGGTTTGAGCAGAACTTCCCTCTGGATGCTGAATTGCATGCGCCCCTTCTCCTGCTTTTAATGTTTTTAAGATTTATTTAGTGGTTGTTGTTAGGGCGGTGGATAAGTAGACAAGACGGAAAAACTATTGAATTTCAGTACCTTGGCATTTCATATCGATTGCGCCTAACCGGTCGTGCTATGTGGGTGTCTTGTGGATAACTTCGAGGGTCGATTTCATCCTCTGTCCATCCACCTATTATCCACAGGTTCTCAGCCCGTCAAGATACGGATCAGCTGTTCCCAGTCCTGCCTCATCCGTACGTCTTTCTCGCAAAAGCCCCGGATCGTCCGGCATGCATGGAGCACCGTCGTGTGGTCACGGCCGCCAAAGGCCTCTCCGATCTCAGGCAGGCTGTGCTCGGTCAGTTCCTTGGACAGGGCCATGGCTACCTGCCGGGGGCGCGCCAGAGAGCGCACACGGCGTTTGGAGAGAAGATCCGACAGACGCACCTGGTAATAGTCGGCCACCGTCTTCTGGATGTTCGGCACCGTGACCGCCTGCGCGTGCGTATTCAGCAGGTCACGCAGCGTCTCTTCCGCGAAGTCCGTGGTGATCGGCTTGCGATAGAAGTTGGCCCGTGCCGCCAGGGTATTCAGCGCGCCCTCGAGATCGCGGACGTTGGACCGGATCCGTTTGGCCAGCAGCATCGCCACGTCCTCCGACACCTCCATATCCTTCTCCGCCGCCTTGGACAGAAGAATGGCGGCGCGGGTCTCGAAGTCCGGCGGTTCGATCGCTACCGACAGACCCCAGCCCAGACGCGACTTCAGGCGGGGCTCGAGTTTGTCGAGTTCCTTCGGATAGCGATCGCAGGTGAGGATGATCTGCTGTTTGGATTCGAACAACGCGTTGAAGGTGTGGAAAAACTCCTCCTGCGTCGTGTCCTTGCCGGCGAAGAACTGGATATCGTCGATCAGCAGCGCATCCACCGTCCGGAAGCGACGCTTGAACTCATCCATGTTCTTCTGCTGCAGCGCCTTGACCATGCCGCTGACGAACTGCTCCGAGCGTAGGTAGAGCACCTTCGCCCCGGGATTGTTCTGCAGCAGCATGTTGCCCGCGGCATGCATCAGGTGGGTCTTGCCCAGGCCGGTCCCGCCATAAAGAAGCAGCGGGTTGTAAGCGCGGCCGGGATTCATCGCCACCTGCATCGCCGCGGCTTTGCCGAGCTGGTTCGACTTGCCTTCGACGAAGGTTTCGAACGTGTAATGCAGATCCAGGTTATGAACGTGCGGCGGCTCCGGAGCGGCTTCCGGCGCACGCGATGCCGGCTGGTGCGACGGCGAGGGAGATGGAGTCGCACTGCTGACACGAACGGGCACCGGCCGGCCGCCGGACGAACCGACTTCCAGCCGCACCGTGACCGGGTGACCGATCAGATGTCCCGCGATCGTCTGGATCTTGTCCAGGTACTGATCGCGGATGGTGTCCAGCGAATACGGGTTGGGCGCATACAGGTGCAGCCCGGAAGCGTCTTCCCTGGCCTGCAGCGGCATGAGCCAGGTATGGACTTCCTCGGCGGTCAATTCGCCTTCAAGACGCTCGAGACAGCGCCTCCAAAGATCACTCATCGGGTATTCTTGCCACAGAAGGGGCGCTTGCGCGCGGGGTGGACGGCCAAGTCTACCAGCGTTCCGGCCCCCCGCCGGACTCCCCCACGGCGAAGGCCGATCACGGGCTATGGCCCAACCGGTTGACAGTCCTCGGGATTGTCGGACATACTTGCCGGCCATATTCAATCTTCACCCGGATGTCTTCGCCATGAAGCGTACTTTCCAGCCCAGCTTGCTCAAGCGCGCCCGTACCCACGGCTTCCGTGCACGCATGGCGACCGCCGACGGCCGCAAGATCATCAACGCCCGCCGTGCCAAGGGTCGCAAGCGTCTGATCCCGTAACCGGGCGACGGTCGTGCGTGCCGCCGCCATGCCGCGCGATGCGCGGTTACGCCGCGCCGCCGACTTCGCCGCGTTGCGAACAGTCAGCGGTCGCCTCGGCGGCCGCTGTTTTCTTTTGCGCTTCGGAAACAACGACGTCGACACGGCCCGGCTCGGCCTGGCCATCTCCAAGCGCTGTTCCAAGCGCGCGGTCGACCGTAACCGAATCAAGCGCCTGGCGCGTGAGGCTTTTCGCCTTGCCCGCCCCGACCTGCCTCCGGTCGACATCCTGGTCATGGCTAAAGACGTCGCAGTGAAAGAGACCGGCGCGGCCCTTCTGGCCGAGCTGGAGACACTGCTGCGTCGCATCCGGCCGTTGAAGCGTGAGGGTGCCGACGGCACAATCGCGCGTTGACCTCTCTTATGCATTCCAATCTGGCCCTGCAATGAATCAAACGCGCACGCTTCTCTTCTTCGCGCTCATGTTCGTGGCGTATCTCCTGTGGACCGAGTGGGAGAAGGACTATGTCCAGCCCCCGACTCCAGCCGCGCCGGCAGCCCAGGTCGATGCCAACGGCAAGCCGGGCGGCGACGCCAGCGTGCCGGGTTCCACCGCTCCCGCCGCCGTGCCGACCGAAAACGGCGCGGCCCCGGAAGGCAAGGCCGAGCTGGTCACCCTCTCGAACGACGTCCTGCGCCTGACCATCGATACCCGTGGCGGCAGCATCGTCCGTTCGGAACTCCTCTATTACCCGACCAACCCGGTCACGAAGAAGGAACCGGTGTCGCCGCCCGTCCGTCTGCTCGACGATGAGGGCGCGCACTTTTTCGCGGCACAGGATGGCCTGGTCAGCAGCAACGGTGCCGCGCCGGATCACCGCGCCCTCTTCCACGCCGACAAGACCGAGACCACCCTGGCCGATGGCCAGAAGTCCGTCAGTCTCGACCTGACCTGGACCGATCCGTCGGGCGTCAAGGTCGTCAAGCGCTATACGCTCAAGCGCATGGACTACGTGGTCGATCTCGACCAGCGCGTCGAAAACGGTTCGACGGCGGTGTGGACCGGTAACGCTTATCACCAGCTGCAGCGCGTCGCCAACGAGAAGGTCAACTGGTTCAAGGCGTATACGGATCCTGCGCAGCACAGCTTCTTCGGCGCCGCCTGGTTCAGCCCGGACACCAAGTTCGAAACGCTGCCGCTGGCCGATTTCGCGAAGAAGCCGCTCAATCGCTCCATCACGGGCGGTTGGGTCAGCATGCTGCAGCATTACTTCTTCGTCGCGTGGATTCCGCCGGCGAATCAGAACGTCACCTATAGCAGTGCGGTCGTCGATCCCAACTCGGCTACGCCGCGCTACCTCGTCCGTGCCTTCGGACCGGCCATGCAGGTCGCGCCGGGTCAGGCCGCCGACAGCGTCGCGCGTCTGTACATCGGCCCGAAGCTGCAGGGAACGCTCGATGCGATCGCACCGGGCCTCGAGCTGACCAGCAACTACGGCTGGTTCACCATCATCGCGCAGCCGCTGCACTGGCTGCTCTCCCAGCTGCACGCGATCAGCGGTAACTGGGGCGTTGCGATCATCCTGCTCGTGCTGCTTATCAAGGCCGCGCTGTTCAAGCTGACCGACGCGCAGTTCCGTTCGGGCGCTCGTATGCGCAAGCTGCAGCCGCGCATCGCCGCGCTCAAGGAGCGTTACGGCGACGACCGGATGAAGATGCAGCAGGCCACCATGGAGCTGTACAAGAAGGAAAAGATCAATCCGATGGCTGGCTGCCTGCCCATCCTGATCACCTTCCCGATCTTCATCGGCCTCCTTCGCGTGTTGTCCGAATCCATTGAGCTGCGCCATGCGCCGTTCTTCGGCTGGATCCACGATCTGTCGGCACCGGATCCCTTCTACGTGCTGCCGGTGCTCTACTTCCTGGTCACCCTGCTCACCCAGCGCATGATGCCGACCGCGGGCATGGATCCGACCCAGGCAAAGATGATGAAGGTGATGCCGCTGATCTTCGGTGTCTTCTTCGCCTTCTTCCCGTCAGGTCTGGTGCTTTACTGGACGGTCAACGGTGCGACCAGCCTGCTCCAGCAGTGGTGGATCAACCGTAGTGTCGAACAAGCCGACGCCGCGGCGAAGATCACCAAGGCATAACACCTGAAGCGGCGCGTCGAAAGACGCGCCGCTTCGCTATCCACAGGCACGACATGACTCACGGCGACGACACCATCGCAGCCATCGCTACCGGCGCCGGCGCGGCCGGGGTCGGCGCCGTTCGCGTGTCGGGGCCGCTCGCTCCTTTCATTGCCGCCGCGTTCCTTGGCCGGGCACCCACACCGCGATACGCGCACTTCACCGCGTTTCACGACGCAGACGGTGAGCTGATCGATCGCGGCTTGTTGTTGTCCTTTCCGGGACCCGCGTCTTACACCGGCGAGCACGTGGTCGAGCTTCAAGGACATGGCAGCGCCGTGTTGCTCGACGCGCTGCTCCAGCGTTGCCTCGCGCTGGGCGCGCGCCTCGCTCGCCCCGGTGAATTCACTGAACGGGCTTTCCTCAACGGAAAGCTCGATCTGGCACAGGCAGAAGCTGTCGCCGATCTTGTTGCCGCGACGTCGCGTGCGGGAGCACGTGCAGCACTGCGATCGATGGAAGGTGTTTTTTCGGCCCGCGTGGAGGCCCTGCTTGCCGAGCTTATCGAGCTGAGAGTACACATCGAGGCAGCCATCGATTTTCCCGAAGAAGAAATCGATTTTCTTGCCGACCCTGTCATCGGCGACAAGCTAACGACGCTCCGGACAAATCTCGGCCGTCTGTTGCTTGAAACTCGCCGCGGTGTCCGTCTGAACGATGGCATCGCTGTCGCCATCGTCGGGCGACCCAACGCGGGCAAGTCGAGTCTGTTGAATGCGCTTGCCGGAGAAGAGCGGGCGATTGTGACTGACGTCGCGGGCACCACGCGCGACGTGCTTCGCGAGGCGATACACATCGATGGCGTCGCGCTGGAGCTCGCGGACACGGCCGGTCTTCGCGAATCCGACGACATCGTCGAACGCGAGGGCATCCGTCGTGCGCGTGACCAGCTTGCACGCTGCGATGTCGCGTTGCTGGTCACCGACGATGCGCACGCACATGCCGATCTTTCGTTGTTGGATGGCATGGTCGAATATGCAAAACGTCTGATCGTCATTAACAAGATTGATCTGGACGAGCGCGAAGCACACTGCGAGGGCGATGTCCTTTGGCTTTCAGCGCGTACGGGCGATGGTATGGACGCGCTGCGCGCCCGGTTGCGTGAGCTCGCGACCGCGGGCGCGGGGGATGGCGCATTCAGCGCGCGTCGCCGTCACGTCACGGCGCTGGAGTCCGTACAGCGCCACTTGTCTCTGACGGACGACGCACTACGGTCGGCTCACGCGGGCGAACTCGCCGCTGAGGAATTGCGTCAGGCCCAGCACGCGCTGGGCGAAATTACCGGCACCTACTCATCTGACGATTTGCTTGGCGCCATCTTTGGTTCGTTCTGCATCGGAAAATAATACGAATTGCCGGCGCGTAAGCAAAAACGGCAAATCGACTATGCCGGCCAAATCCGATGTGCGACCCAATCGACGGAACACTCGTGAATGCGACGCGCCGTAGGCCGCCAGGGACCGATGTCACTTGCGAATCTTCTCAAACATTCGATACGGTCGGTCCCGCATGACGCAGACCTGCGCATGCGATCGACGTCAAGAGACGCTTCGGCGCCGCCGAAGCATCGGTATTTCTGAGTGAATCACAAGGAGCACTACTGTGGCGCAAGATATCGAAAAGAACGACGTGCTGAACCTCCAGTCCCTGGAAATTGACTGGGAGGATCTGTTCCACGCTTGCCTCTCGATTGCGAGCTCGACCAGCACCGCTAACGACGGCGGCTGTTGATAAAAGATGGGCGGCTTTGGCCGCCCATTCTTTTTTTGCGCGCCGCAAAGGCGCAGCGATAAGCGACTGAGCGTCGCAGCCATGGACAGAGGTGCAGATGGAATCGTCACCGTTCTTTGCCTATTCGTTCCTCAGCCCGATCTATCACGAGAACATCTATTCCTACGAGCCCTCCCACGAGTTCCTCGACGTGGTACGCGCAGCGCTCGGGGAACGGTGGAAAATAAGGGAAAGGGGCTTCTGGGCGAGCTGCTCGCCCGACGATCGCGAAGATCTCGAACACGGGTGGAAGATCCACCTCTCAAGTACACAGGCCAATGCGGTGGAAACACTGACGATCGTCGCGGGGATCATGTCCTCTGCGCGGATCGCCTTTAAATTTTGCGCCGACCGTCGCATGCTCAAGATGTCACTGGGCAAGGGCTGGTCGCGCTTTCAGATTGGAAAGTTCATCGCCATCTATCCCAGAAATGTCGATGAATTTGCGGCGATTCTTGTCGAATTGCACGCTGCAACATCCCACCTGCACGGCCCCTACATCCTCACTGACCGGCCCTATCGGGACAGCAAGGTCGTTTACTACCGTTACGGCGTTCATCGCGGCAAGCCATCGGTGGATGCGACAGGACGCAGTGCCTCCGGCTTCTTCCTGCCGGATGGTTCCTGGTACAACGATGTGCGCGGTCCCACGTTTCGGTTACCGCCCGGCATCGTCGACCCGTTGCTCCAACGCCCACAAGAACTTCCTTCTTCCACGGCCACCGTAAGAAAGCCGGATCAGCCAAAGACCGTCCGCCTCAAGGATCGCTACGTCATACAGGGCGCCATCAAATTCAATGCAACCGGCGGCATCTATCGTGGCATCGATACCGAAACTCAACGCGAGGTAATCGTTCGCGAGGTACGCGGCAAGCTGGGACATCTGGAGCGGGAAAGTGAGGACGACCCGGCGTTCATCCTGAAGCGTGAAGCGCGGGTGCTCAAAAAACTGTCTCACACCGGCCTGGTGCCAGAATATATAGATCTGTTCCAGGCATGGGACCATTGGTTCCTCGTAGTAGAGAAGCTGGACGCCATCTCCCTTTGGGGCCATTCGATGGAGTTCTATTTCTCGAACGAGTATCAAAGCACCGGATTCGGTCTCGACCGCATACTGTCCTCCATTCGCGAAATCGGTGAGGGGTTGCAGGTCATCCACTCGCACGGCGTCGTGCTCCGTGACCTGACCAAGAACAACATTCTCTTCACCAAGAGCGACAAGCGAATCAAGTTTATCGATTTCGAATTCGCGTTCGAAGTGGACGATGCCGGTCCGTGGGTGCAGGGATGGACACCTGGCTACGCTTCCGCTGAGCAGGCGTCGGCACAACGACCAAGCGTCGCCGATGATTGCTACGCGTTTGGCGTACTGATTCTGGACATGCTGACTTTCAGCGCCGCGGGGCTCGAACTCGGACGCGAGAATATCTTTCGGAAACTCGCGCTCGTGCTGTCCGATCTTGGACTTCCTGCGGAGTTGATGACGCTCATCTTGGGACTGATGCACACCGAGCCCGATCGTCGCTGGAGTGTTGCTCAGGCGCTATCGTTTCTCGAAGCCATCGATCTGCCCCTCGTCCAACGCAGGATGTTTCCCTCGCGCGAACAGCTTCTCGACATCGCCTCGCCGTCGCCAGACCTGGTTAGTCGGATCGACGATGTAATCACGGGCCTGGAGGAGTTCCTGAACTCGACGATGGACCTGGCGCGCGAGGATCGGTTGTGGCCTGCCTCCCCGGAGGTCTTCGTCACTAACCCCGTATCGTTGGAGTATGGCGCGACCGGCGTCGCACTGTTTCTGCTCCAGCGGCAAGGCGCTGTCAGCGCACCTGTGCTTGACTGGATAGAACGGCGGGCAGCGGCGAAGCTATGTCCCCCGGGTCTGTATTCCGGCTTGTCCGGCGTGGCGCTCGGTCTGCTGCTAGCGGGCCGACGGGACGCCGCAAGGGCCATGATGGCCAGGGTCGCCGACGACGGGCTCGTCTTCGACCGTGCGGGCCTTTACTACGGATGTGCAGGCGTGGGCCTGACCTGGTTGCACTTCTGGTCGACGACGGGCGAAGAAGCCTTTCTTGATGAAGCCATTCGCATCGGGGACTGGCTGCTCGGGCACGCCGTAGATTCGGAGCGCGGCCTGTCATGGCCTACGGGAGACAAGACCTATCTTGGCCTCGCCGAGGGTCAGTGCGGTGTAGCGCTATTCCTGCTTTACCTCGGGTCGGCGACCGGACGCGATGACTTCGTCGCTTCGGCCGGACGCGCGATCGATTTCGATCTCAGCTACGCGACGCGTGTCGCGGGCAGGATCGTCTGGAAGGTCCACACGAATTCGAGAGAGCATGCACCAAACCTCCCCCATCACAGGTACGGCTCTGCTGGTGTCGGTGCTGTGTGCATCCGTTACTTCGCGCTCACTGGCGACCGGCGTTACCACGACATGGCCGTCGACTGTGCACATACGGTCAGGACGCGTATGTCGAACAAAATCTGGCAGGACGAGGGCAGCGCAGGGTACGGTGAGTTCCTGCTCGATATGGCATTTTTTCTAAACGAGCCCCGGTTCAGGGATATCGCCTTCTACCAAGCTGAGGCCATTCTTGCGCATGCGCTCGATCGGCCCGTTGGCATGGCGTTTGGCGGACTCGATCATTACCGGATCTGCGCGGATTACAGTTACGGAAGTGCGGGTATCGGGATATTCCTGGACCGCTTGTTGAACGGCACGAAGCGTTTGTTGATGCTCGACCACCTCCTGCCAGCGCGTGTGACGACATCGCGGCATGGAGCGCGTCACGCGGGCATCCCGGCGCGATCGGCCCCTCTGGGTCAGCAGGCTTCCGCAGCCACCCGGCTAGCGGTCCGCTTTTCAGCCGCCACCGATGCCGCCCAGATAGCGAGCCCCGCCAGCGCCAGCAAACTTCCCACCCATCCGGGCGACGTCCACCCGTAACCGCCGGCGATGGCCAGGCCGCCCAGATACGGCCCGAGCGCATTCGCGGTATTGAAGGCGGAATGATTCAGCGACGCGGCAAGACCCTGCGCATCGCCCGCCACGTCCATGAGCCGTGTCTGCAGCACCGTACCGAGTGCCCCACCCACACCAATGAAAAACACGTCGAGGCTCAGCAGCCAGATATTGCTCGCGGTGAACGGGAAGATCGCGAGGATGACCAGGCTCCACAGCAACAGCGCACCGGCCGTGCGCATCAGCGCGCGATCGGCGAAGACGGGCACGACCATGTTGCCGACGGTCATGCCGACGCCGAAGACGGCCATCACCCAGGGCACGCTCGACAGTGGCATCCCGGTCACGCTGATAAGGATGTCGGCGAGGTAGGTGTACACAGCGAACATGCCGCCGAAACCGATGGCACCGATCGCCAGCGTGTACCAGACCTGCGAGCGTTTCAGCGCGCTGAGCTCGCCAAGCGGACTGGCCTTCGGATTGGCGGGCGTCCTGGGTGCGTAAATCGCGACGGCGAGAATCGTCAGCAGGCCAAGGACGGCCACAAGCGCGAACGACCAGCGCCAGCCCACCAGCTGACCCAGCCAGCTGGCCAGCGGAACGCCGACGATGGTGGCGCACGTGAGGCCGAGGAACATCTGGCCGACCGCGCGCGTGCGCCGGTTGGGGGGAACCAGCGATGAGGCGACCAGGGCGGCGACACCGAAGTACGCGCCATGCGGCAGGCCAGCCAGAAACCGGAACACCAGCATCCAGTGGTAGTTCGGCGACAAGCCGGTCAGACCGTTGAACAGCGTGAACATCGCCATGAGGATCACCAGCAGGCGACGGCGCGGCACGCGTGCGCCGAGCACGGTCATCACCGGAGCGCCGATGACGACACCCAGCGCATAGGCGCTGATCGCATGGCCCGCGGTCGGCGCATCGATGCCCAGACCCTGTGCGAACAGTGGCAGCATGCTCATCGAGGCGAACTCGGTCGTACCGATGGCGAAGCCACCGACGGCCAGCGCGAGGATCACCAGGCCGACGTGAGGCGCGCGGACGGGCGCGGTGCCCGGATCGAGGACGGGGGCGGAACCAGACATGAGGGGTGCTCGGGGAGGTAGGTGGGCCGCGGCGTCATGGTGCGTCGCAGCAATGGGCCTAGGATACGCGGTCGGGCAGCTGGGCGGGAGTCAGCCCTGCTGGCGATTCAGGCGCCCGCGTGCTCGCGGATGTATTCGATGAACGCGCGAAGGGCCGACGTGACTCGCCGCTGGCGTGGGTAATAGAGCATGAATCCCGGATACGGCGGGCACCAGTCCTCCAGCAGCCGGACCAGCTTACCGTCCTCGACCAGTGCCTTGACCTGATCGTCGAGCACGGCGGCGATGCCTATGCCTGCGACCGCGGCATCCAGCGCCAGGCGCATGTCCCCGAAGGTCAGCCGCCCGCGCACGTCGAGTTCGAGCTTGGTCGAACCCCGCTCCAGTTCCCACTTATAGACCCGCCCGCTGGGGAACCGGAAGCGGATGCAGTTATGGCGGAACAGGTCGTCGGGAACCAGGGGACTGCCGTAGCGGGCGAGATAGTCGGGCGAGGCGACGATGGCACCCCGCTGCGCACCGCCGATGGGCACGGCGATCATGTCCTCCGGCACCTGCTCCAGGAACCGGATGCCGGCGTCGAAGCCTGAGGCGACGATGTCGATCAGGCCATCGTTATCCACAGCTTCGAAGTGAATGTCGGGATACGTCGCCAGAAAACGAGGCAGGAGCGTCGGGAGTAGCAGCTGCGCGGTCACGCGGGGCATGTTGATCCGCAACGTACCGGCGGGCGCCGCGCGGAAGTTGTTCATTTCTTCCAGGGCGTCGTTCACGCCGAGCAGCGCCGGCTCCAGTCGCTCGAGCAGCCGCTGACCCGCTTCCGTCAGCGAAACGCTGCGCGTGGTGCGGTGAAAGAGAACCACCCCCAGCCGTTCTTCCAGCCCACGGATGGCATAGCTGATGGCCGATGTGGACAGCATCAGCTCGGCGCCCGCCTTGCGGAAGCTGGCGTGTCGGGCGACGGCGGCGAACGCCGCCAGATGGGAAAGGTTGTCGGGACGCATGATTATCAAGAATACCTCAACGATACATGCCGAAATCCACATTGGCGTCCGGTATTGTTGAGGCTTTATCGTTACCCGCTTTCCTGATCCCACCTATCGAGGATGACTCCCATGATCGAAGTCCGCGGATTTGCCGCCAAGAGCGCCACGACGCCCCTCGTTCCCTTCACCTTCCAGCGCCGCGACCCGGGCGCGCACGATGTGCGCATCGAGATCCTCTACAGCGGCGTCTGCCATTCGGATCTGCACCAGGCCAAGGGCGACTGGGGCAACTCCGTGTTCCCGATGGTCCCGGGCCATGAAATCGTGGGCCGTGTCGTTGCCGTTGGCTCGGCCGTCGGAAAGCTAAAGGTCGGCGACTTCGCCGGCGTCGGCTGCATGGTCGATTCGTGCCGCGAGTGCGATTCCTGCAAGCAGAACCTCGAGCAGTACTGCACGACGCACACCAGCTTCACCTACAACGGCACCGAGCAGGACAAGACCACGCCGACCCAGGGCGGTTACTCCACCGAGATCGTCGTGGAAGAGCGCTTCGTCGTGAAGATCTCAGAGAAGCTCGATCTCAAGGCGACCGCTCCCCTGCTTTGCGCCGGTATCACCACGTACTCGCCGCTGCGTCACTGGAAGGTGGGCCCGGGTCAGAAGGTCGGCGTCATCGGTCTGGGTGGTCTCGGCCACATGGGCGTGAAGTTCGCCAAGGCCATGGGCGCGCATGTCACGATGATCACCACGTCGGCCTCCAAGGGTGAGGACGCCAAGCGTCTTGGCGCGGACGCCGTGCTGCTTTCGACCGATGCCGAGGCGATGAAGGCCCAGGCCAGCAGCTTCGACTTCCTGCTCAACACGGTGCCGGTGTCGCACGACATCAACCCGTACACCAGCCTGCTCAAGCTCGACGGCACCATGGTGCTGGTCGGCGCACTCACTCCGCTCGACGGTGTGATCGGTGGCAGCCTGATGCTCCCGCGTCGCACGATCGCCGGTTCCGCCATCGGTGGCATGGCGGAAACGCAGGAGATGATGGATTTCTGCGCCGAGCACAACATCGTGTCGGACATCGAAGTCGTCGACATGAGCTCGATCAACGAGACGTATGTGCGTCTGGCGAAGAACGATGTGCGTTACCGCTTCGTGATCGACATGGCGACGATGCCGGCTTGATCCTTGCTGGCTTGAGGTAACACCGGTCGCCAGCGGGCTGGCTCCTGCACGAGCATGCATCCTTGCTCTTGTGGGGAGCCAGCCCTGCTGGCGATTCACGGTGACGAACCCCCACCTGTCCCGCTATCTTCAAACCCATCCCCCGAAAAGGACCCGGTTTGAAGCGTTTACTCCGTTACCTCGGCATCTTCCTCGCTCTCGTCGTCCTCTTCGTGGCTTTCGTCGCGGTCACCGCATGGCCGAACATCGGCGCATGGCCCAGCAAAACACCGACGGCCGCCGAGGCAAAATCGCCGCAATGGCGTGGCCAGAGCTTCGCCAACCCCGCACCGATGTTCATGAACCTCAAGGGCGGCATCTGGCAGATCCTGCAGTCGAAGCCAGGCGAGGAACCCGATGCGCCGGTTCCGACGATGGACTCATCGGCGTTGTACAAAGCCCCACCGAAGAGCGGCCTTCGCGTCACCTGGTTCGGCCATTCGTCTTCATTACTGGAGATCGACGGCGTCAACGTCGTGATCGATCCCTTCTGGAGCGAGCGTGCATCGCCCTTTCCCTGGCTCGGCCCGAAGCGCTGGTACGAAGCACCCGTCCCGCTCGATAACCTGCCGCGAGTCGACGTCGTCGTCGTCTCACACGATCACTACGACCATCTCGATCGCGCCTCCGTGCGGGCCTTCAACGCACGCGGCGCACGATTCATCGTGCCGCTCGGTATCGCGGCGCACCTGATCGACTGGGGCGTACCGAAGGAAAAGATCACCGAACTGGACTGGTGGCAGGACGCGAAGGTGGGCGCACTTCGTATCGTTTCCACACCGTCCCGTCATGCATCCGGTCGCCTCGAGGCGCATAGCGATGCCACGTTGTGGACGGGCTATGCATTCATCGGTCCCGAGCATCGCGCGTTCTACTCCGGCGATACCGGCATGAACGACACCTTCGCCGATGTGGGTGCGAAGTTCGGTCCCTTCGATGTCACGCTGATCGAAGACGGTCAGTACGACGAACAGTGGCCGGACTGGCACCTCGGACCCGAGCAGGCGATGCAGGTGCACGAAGAGGTCCGCGGCAAGGTGCTGATCCCCGTGCACTGGGGCCTTATCAAGCTGGCGCATCACGGTTGGACCGAACCCGCCGAGCGCATTCTGGCGGCGGCACGTTGCAGCAAGGCCGAGGTATTGATTCCGGAACCCGGACAGGCCGTGGAACCGACGACGCATCCGGTGGTCCCACGCTGGTGGCCGAAGGAGCCATGGTTCACGGGGGTGCAGCATCCGATCGTCGCGTCACGCGACGGGAACCCTGCCCATAAATTCGATATACCGGTCTGTCGGTAAGCCGGTGCCGCTCAGGGAGAGAGAACGCGTGTTGAAGGATCCGGCATCTCAGCCTCCATGTTGCCGGCGTTGATCAAGGCCGGTGAACGCGGACTACGAATGCATGTTGCGGACGGTCTATGCACCGTCACAACCCGCGCCCTGATGCATTAACTCCGCGCTCCCGGTTGCGATGAGGCCCTGCTTCGTTACGAATCGACGGGCTTATAAGTCCGGCATCACCAGACGCATCGGCAACTGGTCGAGGCGTCGCCCCGTCACCTCATCGATCACCACCGCACTCACCCGCTCACCCGTCTCGTCGGCGACGAGATGGGACAACGTCGCGCCCCCGCCGTTGTGGCGACGGCCCCATTCGCCCATGGCGGCCATGATCGGCAGGAACTCGCGTCCGGCCTGGGTCAGCACGTACTCGTCGCGCGGCGGCCGCTCGCTGTAGCGGCGCTTTTCCAGAACACCGGCCTCGGTCAGGCCCTTCAATCGACGCGACAGGATGTTCGGCGCGATGCCCAGGCTCGTCCGGAACTGGTCGAACTGCGTCATCCCCCGGCTGGCATCGCGAAGGATCAGCACGCTCCAGGTATCGCCCACCAGCGCGAGGCTGCGGGCAATCGAGCAGGTACCTGAAGAAAGTTTGTCGGTGTCCATTGCATAATGATAGCTAGGTCACTATCGTATGGCAACGTAGTCGATATCACTTTGCAACTTACCCATACGGAGTCACCCTCATGAGCGTTGAAAACAAAGGCACGGCACTGGTTACGGGCGCTTCGTCGGGCATCGGCGAGGTCTACGCCGAGCGTCTGGCGGCGCGCGGCTACGATCTGATTCTGGTCGCACGTCGTCTGGATCGCCTGGACGCACTGGCCAGGAAGATCGGCGCCGCCACAGGGCGGAAGATCGAGACGCTGAAGGCGGACCTTACCGAGCGTGCCGACGTGGCCACGGTAGAGAAGCGGGTGGCGGAGGATGCTTCGATCACCCTGTTGGTGAACAATGCCGGTATCTCGCTCAACGGCAGCTTCCTCGACAACGACAGCGACGCGATCGAAAAGCTCATCGCCATCAACATCACCGCACCCACCCTGTTGACCGCTGCGGCGGCCAAGACCTTCGTCGCTCGCGGCCATGGCGGCATCATCAATATCGCGTCCGTGCTCGCCTTCGCACCGGAGATGTTCGACGGTATCTACAGTGGCTCGAAGGCGCACCTGCTCAACGTGAGCCAGAGCCTGGCGACGCAGCTGAAGGGCACCAGCGTCCGCGTGCAGGCGGTGTTGCCGGGTGCGACCCGCTCGGAAATCTGGGAGAACTCGGGTAAAGACATCGATGCGATGCTGCCGGGGATGGTCATGGAGACCGCCGATCTGGTGGATGCCGCGCTGCTGGGCTATGACCGCGGCGAAGTGGTGACGATTCCGCCGCTGGCCGATGAGCAGCAGTTCCTGACGTATGACGCCGCGCGCGTCGCGATGGGGCCTAATCTGTCGCGCAAGGACGTGGCGCCCCGTTATCGCGCCTGATCTGAACATGTAGGAGCGCGCCCCGCGCGCGAAAAGCCAACAGAGCGGTGATGGGGTGCCCCCGCTTCACCGCCACGTTGGCTTTTCGCGCGCGGGGCGCGCTCCTACACGAGGTGGTGGGATCAGGTTTTCGGCATGATCTTCCGCAGCATCCCGTCACTGCCGCCACGCACGTACCAGATGCTGCCGTTGGACGGGTTTACCTTGATCGCGCGCACGCTGCCGGTATACACACCGGCGGCGTCACGCCCATAGCGTTCGACACCTGTCACGTTCCCGCTCGCATCGAGCACGACGCGATACAGCGCGACCGACGACGTCGAACCGAGCAATGCCGAGCCCTGCCACTGTGGGAATTGCTTGCCCTTGTAGAACACCAGCCCCGAAGGAGACATCGAATTCGTGGTGGGGAACCAGCCCCAGTAGGCGGACGGCTGAACGTACTGCGGCGCCGTGTCGTGGCGCGGATACGGCTGACCCGGCATATAGGCGTCGCTGGGATAGTGATTGCCGTTGCTCACCAGTGGCCATCCATAATTCCCGCCCTTCACGATCTGGTTGAACTCGTCACCCGACGACGGGCCCATCTCGGTTTCCCACAGCTTTCCGTCTTCACTGAAGGCGAGCCCGTAGGGGTTACGAAAACCGCTGGCCCAGATCTGGCCGGCGACGCCGCCCTGGCTTGCATTCGGGTTGTCGGAAGGCGTGCTGCCGTCCAGGTTGAGGCGGATGATCTTGCCCAGTCCGCTGTCCGGCAACTGCGCGGTAAATCCGCGATCCTGATTGACGTCGGGGATGTCGCCGTCGCCGACGGAGAGAAAGACATGCTTGCCGTCGGGCGCGAAAGCGATGCGTGCACCCGGTTGGCCGCGAACCGACCACTTCGACGGTTCCTGCCAGACGATCGTCAGGTTCTCGATGTGCGCGGTGTTCGATGCCTCGACAACGCGAGCCTTCGCCAGCGTGAGGTGGTTATTGCCGTCGGCGGCCTTCGCCACGTAGCTGAACCATAAGACGTGATCTTTCGCATAGGTCGCGGGTACGGCCACGTCATGGAAGCCGCTCTGTCCGCCGCCGCCATTCGCGCCGACCGAAACAGGCAGGCCTGTCACCGGCATCTTGGCGCCTCTCGAGTTCACGATGTACATGTGGTCGCTCTTCTCCGTGACCACGATGCGGCCGTCCGGAAGGAAGTCGAGTCCCCACGGATTGTCGAACGGTGCAAGATCGGTGATGACGAACGGTGCGGGCGGTTCGGTCTGAGCGCCGGCGACGCGTGCGTTGTACGACGACGTTTGCGCAAACGCGCAGGGGGCGGCGATCGCCCCTCCAAGCAGGACGACAAGAAGCGGCAGGCGACGCATGACAGGATCCTTGTGCGGGGAGTGGTCGCAAGAAGCTACGTGGTTTGAGGGTGACGTCGCTGCCTCGAAATAGCCCGGATCGTCCAAACCCGCGATTCCATCGCAAATTCCCTTGTCGAACGACGCCCTGATGCGGAATTCACGGTGTCATAGCGCGACGCGTGGATGCGTCGGCGCAGATCGGCGGTCTTCACACCTTCCCAGTCTCACCAGCGGCTTACAGCGCATTCGCGCGTGCTTCCGAACGAATGCGCGCTAAACTACGGGGCTCGCTCGGTTCTTCGCGGTTAGGCATGCTTTCTTACGTGTTCGGCGCCTTCGGGCTGTCCACCCTCTGGCTGCTTCCCCTGCTGTGGCGTGTCATCGCGTCGCTGATCCGTCGGCGCAGGCCGCCCACCGTAGGGCCCGGAGCCATTCGCTTCTGGACGGGCTTTGTCCTCGTTCTGCTCGCCAGCACCACGCTGGAAGGCATCGTCATCTCGCACTACACCGATGACCCGACCACGGGTGGCGTCGTGTGTCGCTGGCTCGGCGATCTCTTCGGCGCCTTCCCCGGCGGCGCACTGGCCGCGGTGATCGCGCTGGCGGTGATCGTCGTCGCGCTTCCCTGGTACCTCGGGATCACCTGGTCGACGGCCGTGGCCCGCGCGAATGGGATCCTCGAGCCGATGGGTGCGTTGGCTATCGAAGGCACACGGCGCCTGTTCACCCGTTCGGCAGCGCGCGCCACGGGTCGTCGCCCTGCCGGCGCCGTGCGCCGCGCGGATCGCGGGCCGGCGCGCCGTCGCACGCCATCGGCCGCCACCCGCGGCAAGGTCACTCCGGCCGCCGCATCGACACCGCCCTCCTCGTCCCTGCATGTCGGCACGGAAACCGTGCGCGGCGAGCCTCTGCGCGCGACGCGCGTTCGCCCGTCGGTGACCACACCGGTGCCGCCGCGCCACCGCGCGAAGCCGGACACGGTGATCAGCGAACCGTGGCTTGCGCCTCGCGGCCAGACCGTGCCCACCACCTCCGCGCCGGAGGCCGCCGCGGCGGCGGCGCACGTCTCCGCTACGCCGGGTTTACCGATCGCGCCGCCTGCCGCCGACGTCGCCGACGAGGCACCGATGCTGATCAAGCGTCGGCGCCCCATGGAGAGCCAGGCTTTCCTTGCACCGTCGATGCGATCGAAGCATGGTCCCGAGCGCTCGTCGGTGTCGCCGACGACCCCCTGGGAACCCTCAAGCCACGACGCTTCGGACACGGAGGCCGACGAGGTCGTCCGGAACGACCAGCCTCTTGCGGACGTCACGCCCCGGGTCACCGAGCCTTCCCGTCCGCAGGCGCCCGTACCCGTGCCCGCCATGCCCTCACCCCCGCCGGTCGCCCCGGTGTCGCGCTTCGCCATCGCCGCCAACGATGAGCAGGCCACGACGACGGAGGCGACTATCGTCCCTCCAGCGCGGATGGTGACGCTCACGCCGGCACGTCCCCTGCTCGCGACGAGCACCGCCAGTGCCGTGGGTATACCGCCGCTCACCCTGCTCGCCGCCGCGTCTCAGAACACCCTCGCCGTCTCCGAACAGGAACTCGTCGACACGGGCGAACTGATCGAGCAACGCCTGCGCGAGTTCAAGGTACCGGTGCAGGTGGTCGGTGCGTCGGCGGGTCCGGTCATTACGCGCTATGAAGTCGAGCCGGCCGTCGGCGTGCGCGGCAACCAGATCGTCGCGTTGATGAAGGATCTCGCGCGCGGTCTGGGTCGCACTACGATTCGCGTGGTCGAAACGATTCCCGGCAAGACCTGCATGGGCCTCGAGCTGCCGAACGAACAGCGCCAGATGATCGCGCTGTCCGAGATCCTCGACTCCAGCGAGTATCGTGATTCCGACTCGCTGCTCACCCTGGCGATGGGCAAGGGCATCACCGGTGAACCGGTGGTCGCCGATCTGGCGAAGGCGCCGCACATGCTCGTTGCCGGCACCACCGGCTCGGGTAAATCGGTCGCGGTGAACGCGATGATCCTGTCGATGCTCTACAAGGCCACGCCTGAAGACGTTCGCATGATCATGATCGACCCAAAGATGCTCGAGCTCTCGGTCTACGAGGGTATTCCGCATCTGCTGGCGCCCGTGGTCACGGATATGAAGCTCGCCGCCAACGCGCTGAACTGGTGCGTGGCCGAGATGGAAAACCGCTACAAGGTGATGTCCGACCTGCGCGTGCGCAACCTTGCCGGGTACAACCAGAAAGTGCGCGAGGCGCGCGCGGCTGGCAAACCGCTGTTCAATCCGTTTCCCGCGCATCCGGAAATCCCCGAGCACCTCGACACGATGCCGATGATCGTCGTCGTCATCGACGAGCTCGCCGACCTGATGATGGTCGCCGGCAAGAAGATCGAAGAACTGATCGCGCGGCTGGCGCAGAAGGCACGTGCCGCGGGCATCCATCTGATCCTCGCCACGCAGCGTCCGTCGGTCGACGTCATCACCGGTCTGATCAAGGCGAACATCCCCACGCGCGTGGCGTTTCAGGTGTCGTCGAAGATCGATTCGCGCACCATCCTCGACCAGATGGGCGCGGAGAGCCTGCTCGGTGCGGGTGACATGCTGTTCCTGCCCCCGGGCTCGGGCTATCCGCAGCGCATCCACGGCGCGTTCGTCGCCGACGAGGAAGTGCACCGCATCGTCGCCTGGCTGAAGCAGTTCGGCGAGCCGGATTACAAGGACGAGATTCTTGCGGGGCCACCGAGTGAGGCGGTCGAAGGCGAACCGGGTGAGGATGGCCTCGATGCGGAGCTGGATCCGCTGTACGACGAAGCGGCGGCCTTCGTGCTGCGTTCGCGTCGCGCGTCGATCTCGTTCGTGCAGCGGCAGTTCCGTATCGGCTACAACCGCGCGGCGCGTCTGGTCGAAGCGATGGAGGCCGCCGGACTGGTCTCGGCGATGGGCATCAACGGGCAGCGCGAGGTGATCGCGCCGGTGCCACAGGACTGACCGAAATCCCACCGGTGCGGAACCCGCTGATGCGGGACCCCACACGGACGCGGTACCACGCACGGATGCGGAATCTCCCACGGATGCGGCATCCCCTGTAGGAGCGCGGCTGTAGTGGCCGGGTATTTGAGGACCACGCATAGGAGCGTTAAGCCGCCATCCTCTCAAACTCGGCTGGCGGGCGGTAGTCGAGCGCGGAGTGCAGGCGCTCGTGGTTGTAATAGCGAACCAGATAGTCGATCGCGTCTTGTGATGCCAAAGCTCGGGTCGGGAAGGTTTCCTCGCCGAACCACTCCTGTTTAAGGCTTCGGAAGACGCGTTCGACGACGGCGTTGTCCCAGCAGTTCCCCTTTCGGCTCATGCTTTGAACGATGCCGTGCCGGGC